>CAMLLI010000020.1 GCA_946480685.1 uncultured Flammeovirgaceae bacterium
GCTCAAGAGACCGCAACTCAGCATAAACGAAATAAAGTCGCTGAGCACTGAAACAAGAGAGCTGCTAAATAACTACTCCATCGAAGTGCAGGAGCAAGTAGAAATAAGTATCAAGTACGAGAGCTATATAGACAGGGAACAAAAGCTGGCGGAAAAGATTGGAACACTTGAGGATTTCAAAATTAAATCAGACTTCGATTATGACCGTGTAAAGGCCTTGTCATCCGAAGCCAGAGAAAAACTCAAGAAGATAAAACCTGAAACATTAGGACAAGCAACCCGCATCAGTGGTGTATCACCATCTGATATCTCCGTACTAACTATCTACCTAGGCAAATGATCTATGTTACGAATTGCCCTGTATGTGGCAACCAAAGCTTCAAGAATTTATTCGCTTGTAAAGATTATACTGTTACGCATGAAAACTTCACACTGATTACGTGTGAACAATGCCAGTTTGTAATCACTAGCCCCAGGCCGACAGAACAAGAACTTGGGAGGTATTATTTATCCGAAGACTATATATCACACTCAAACGAAGCAAAGTCGCTAATAGACAAGATATATCTTCAAGCCCGAAACTATACACTAGCATGGAAACGCAGATTGATACTAACCCATAGCAACCGAGCTGAAAATAAATTGCTCGACTATGGATGCGGAACAGGAGCATTCATCCAGGCAACTACAAAAGACAACTGGCAATCCTTTGGAGTCGAACCATCTCGGGAAGCAAGAGAAGAAGCAAAGAAGGTAACACAGTCACCCGTATATAAATCGCTAGACGAAATTGCCAACCACTCATTCGATGTCATCACACTCTGGCATGTACTCGAGCATGTGCCCGACCTCAACGAACTTCTTCAGCAATTAAAATCTAACCTCTCCGATAATGGCACAATGTTTATTGCTGTACCTAACCATTTAAGTTGGGATGGTAAGAATTATAAAGAGCATTGGGCCGGATATGATGTTCCACGACATCTTTGGCACTTCTCTGACCAAACCATGAAACAACTGGTAGAGAACAACGGCTTAAAATTGCGGGAAATTATACCAATGAAACTCGACTCATTCTATATATCACTGTTGAGTGAGAAGTATAAAAAAGGGAAGACAACAATCCTCGGAATGGTTACCGCGTTCATAAACGGATTTAAATCAAATATGCTTGCCAGCAAAAGCCGTCAATACTCAAGTCTGATATATATAGTTAGAAAATGAAACTGAAAAAAAGTTTACACTGGTTAATATTTCCGCTGTTTATTCTTTCGTGTGCAAGACAAACTTCACCCACGGGTGGACCCAAAGACACCATACCCCCTATACTCATAAGATCATTTCCAGTTAAGGAGCAAACGAACTTCAAAGACAATACAATTGAATTACTTTTTGACGAAGCCGTTGCCGTTAACAATCCGAAAGAACAAATCATCATCACACCCGATATAAATAAGGAGTACGACATCGTTGCTCGCAAAAACAAAGTTAGCGTTACGCTGAAAACAAAATTGAAAGACAGCACTACATATTCTTTCAACTTCCGCGATGCTGTTCAAGACATAACAGAAAAAAATCCCGCAGTCAATCTTAAGCTCGCACTCAGTACAGGTTCCTATATAGACTCTCTATCAATCGAAGGTACAGCGATAGATCCCCTCAAGAGTAAGGAATATAAAGACGTAACAATTGCACTATATGAAAGCGACACCTTCAACATACTAAAACATAAACCCTCGTACTTAACCAAGAGTGACGAAAAAGGAAAATACAGAATTGAAAATCTAAAGCCAGGTATATATCATGTATACGGCGTTGACGACAAAAACCGAAATCTCATTGTTGATAGCAAAACAGAATCGTATGGATTTCTTGTAGACAGCATTAACCTTACAACAAACGTGAGATCCGTTGATATACCATTGATAAAACTTGATGCACGTGCGCTCAAGCTCACCAACTCCAGACCTTACAACACATACTTCAATATCAAAACGTCCAAGAACTTAAAACAATTTAGACTCACGTCTGCCGGAGAAATTGTGATGTCATCTTTCGGAGATGACCAATCAAACATAAAGGTCTACAACACCTTTGATACTAAAGACAGTGTCGCAATAAAACTTCACGCACTCGACAGCGTAAACAATTCCATTGACACAACTATATACGCGAAGTTCAACGACCGTGACGTAAAACCAGAAGCCTTCACTATAAAGTCAGAAGGTTTTAAAGTACTTGTCAACAAAGGAACCATCAAAGGAAAAATACAATTCAACAAACCGCTTCTCGACATACACTTAGACAGTATCATCTACAGAATTGATTCGATCAAGACCATAACTTTTTCACGTGAAAATATTTTCTGGGATAGTCTGCATAATCGGCTCACATTAGAAAAGACATTCGATAAAGGTATGTTGGCAAAACCAAAAGAACCCGAAACAACGCCCACCACACCCGTACAAAAATCAGCGCCTCAAAACAAAACATCTCCGAAGAAAGTCATCAACCATCAACTCCTGTTTGGTGCAGCCGCCTTTGTAAGTATCGAGCTCGACAGCTCTAAGCATTCAGAAGAACAACTCAAACCAATAGTGTTGGAAGAGACCGGAATTATATTTATCGATATACAAACAACCGAACCAAACTTCATAGTAGAACTGCTGGACAAAAACTTCAACGTTATCTCATCTCAGAAAAATATTCGTAAACCTCAATTTGAAGATCTGAGTCCGTCAGAGTATCAGATTCGGTTAATAATAGATAAAGACAATGACGGCAAATGGTCACCCGGCAACTACATTCTCAAACAAGAACCAGAGCCGATACGTTTCTACAGAAACGAAAAAGCTAATCCGGTAATTAATCTGAAAGCAAATTGGGAGGTTGGACCTTTGTTGATAAAGTATCCATAACTTGTTAAATCATGTTGAGAAAACACGTCAAACTTTGTGGAAATGCTGATTGTTATCCACTCATGCACAACAATGTGTATGAAAACCAAGTTACCAACATACACTAACATCATACTCTATCCACACATAACTTACCCACTCAGCCTATATATGTTAACAACTTCACAACCTATTGATTAAGAGATAATTAAAACGTAAATTAATTCAACATTCACTCAACAGAAGAAACCAGGAAACCTTATCCACATTTCGACATGACTAATTATAAATACTATATATATTATTTAATTAATACTATTAGTCCACGTTCAATCTTAATAACGCTCCTCGTTCTTCTTTTTCATTTCTCGTTCGCACAGAATCAATCCGAAATACAACTCGCGAATGAGTATCTTTTAAAAGGCGATAAGAAAAAAGCGGTCGAGCTTTATCGCGAGTTGTCAAAGCAGGATGTGAACAATTCTTTTATTTACAACAACTATATAAATACGCTGCTCGACCTGGGCGCGTACGATGAAGCACAGGGCTTTCTGAAAAAATTATTAAAGCGCGATCCGCAGAACCTGCAGTACAAACTCGATGCAGGACTCGTCTACGTGCGTTCTGGAGACCTTACACGGGCCGATCGTTACTTTCGCGAGTTGATTGCCGAAAATAAAACGAACGTGCAGCGTATCAAACTTATGGCGGAATTCTTCTCGTCACGTTCTTTGCTCGACTACGGGATACTCGCGCTCACTGAAAGCCGAAATTTTTTAAACAACTCGACACTCTTCAGTCTGGACCTTGCAATGTTGTACCGACTCAAGGGTAATCAAGATAAAATGGTGCAGGAGTATCTGAATTATGTTACACAGACCTCGGCTAACATACAATACGTGAAAAATGTAATGCAGGCACTTTTAACCGAACCTGAAGAGTTAACAAGTCTTGAAAAATTATTATACGATCGCGTACAGGAGTTTCCGGATGTGGAAGTATACTCCGATCTGCTCATCTGGGTAACCATGCAGCAAAAAAATTTCTATGCATCTTTTGTCCAGGCACGTGCTTATGACAAACGGTATAAACACGATGGCGAAAAAAGTATGGAAGTCGCGAAGGTGGCACTGGATAATGAGGACTATGATAACGCGGCAAAAATTTATCGTTATGTCATTCGCGAATACAGGAACACACCAAATTACCTGATGGCAACTTTAGGTCTCATCCGCACACGTGAGGCCCGACTGAAAAAAATCTATCCGGTAAATACGGATTCGGTAAAAACACTGGTAACGGATTACAGAAAATTTATCAAGCAATATCCCGATAACGCAAACGCACTCGAGGCGGCCCGGAGCGAAGCGTTGTTGTTCGCCAACTATCTCGACCAAAAAGATTCGGCCGTAAAAATTTTAAATAAACTCATCGCCAATCCACGGACGTCACTATATCTCAGATCGAAAGCAAAACTCGACCTCGGAGATATTTACCTATTGAAAGCAGAGCCATGGGAATCAACACTGTTGTATTCGCAGGTGGAAAAAACACAAAAAGAAAATCCGATTGGCTACGAAGCAAAATTAAAAAATGCAAAGCTATCGTATTACAAGGGCGATTTCAGACTTGCACAGGAGCATCTTGATATTCTCAAGGAAGCAACAACCCGGGAGATCTCCAACGATGCGCTTGATCTTAGTATGCGGATTAAAGAAAATATAGCGCTCGATTCTGCCGGCGAAGCACTGAAAGAATATGCTTCGATCGAACTGATGCTCTACCAGAATAAAACCGATGAAGCGCTGGCGCGACTTGATAAATTGAAGCAAGGATTTTCTGCTTCCGGAGCGGCCGTTTCGAACCAGACTATACTGGATGATGTGTATTGGCTTGAAGCAAATATTCGGATGAAGCGCGGAGAATTTAACAATGCCATTGGGCTGCTCCAAAAAATCCGCGATGAGTTTGCAGAAGATATACTCGCCGATGATGCTTACTTTTTGCAGGGCGAAATTTACGAGCGGCAATTAAAAAATAAAGAGAAGGCGATGGAGATATACCGCGACTTTCTTAACAAATATCCCGGAAGTGTATACGCGGCAGAAGCAAGAAAAAGATATCGAACCATGCGTGGCGATTTTGCTGAACCGACACAGCCTCGTTTCTAAAAAATATTGAATGTTGACAGGCTGTGGATAAGTAATTCTCGAAACCAAAAAAAAAGGGATCATTTAGTGATCCCTTTTTTTATTCTATCGCGCGATGACAATTTTCTGTGTTATCGATCGTACACCGCTTTTCGCTTTTACCAGGTATAGTCCGTTCGGAAAATCATTTTCAAAAGTAATTTCAGCGTAGCCGCTTTCATCCGTGATTATTTTTTTCCGACTTAATTCATAACCAGACATGTCGTGCAAACTTACTTCAACATCAGCCTGCTCATTGAAGGAACGTAGTGAAGCCGTGAAATCTTTTTGCTGAACCGGGTTCGGTGAGAGAACAAGTTGTGCAGTTTGTGAAGTAGGATCAACTTCAACGGCTACCGGCCTGAAAGTTTTAGATATACCATCAAGGTCAGTTTGTTTCAAACGATAATACGATAACCCGCTGTACGGAGCATTGTCCCATGCTATATATGTATGTTCGTTCTCGCTCGTGCCGCTTCCTTTTACTTTTGTAACCGCCTGGTAAAATTCTCCTGACTTGGAATTTTCAATGGTAAAGTAATCATTGTTCAATTCACTGGTTGTAGTCCACACCAGTTTAACTCTTCCGTCAACCGCATACGCTTTAAAGCTTTTCAGATTTATAGGCAGCGGATTAATTGGATCTACAGAACCAAGTGTGAATGGACTGAATGCCGTGATGAGGTCACTGGTTAAAGAACCTGCGCTTTGTGTTCCGGCAATTGAATTTCCCCCGTGATTAATCCATCGTGATCCGTCCCAGCGAATAACACGAAGATCAGCTCGTCCCGGTGAACCTGCATTGGCCGATACACCGCTTCGTTCATTCCACGTGAGTGTAACAGTCGCGTCAGTTATACCCGAGCGATTCAGTATCCAATACTCAACATCACTTATTGTTTCCAATGAACCGTCATTGAGAGATCCATATGTATCCCGTGCACTCACTGAAAAATATTCAGCAGTAAATGTTGTGAGGGGAGTGTTGGTTGCGGTAATAGAAAGCTCTCGTACTCTCCCGTCTTTTCCGATCGGAAAAGTGAAAGATCCCATGGCGTTTGTTTGTTTGCCGGCAGGACCATTGATGTGTGTATCATTACTCACACCGGCATAACTTCCGCCTGTACCGAAGATTATACGTCCGCTTGATGAAGTATTGACAATTCCATCTACAAAAGTCATCAGGTTATCAACGACTACATTTTGAGAAATATTTTTTGCACCGCCTCCGTCAACAATGAGGTCGTAAACAGAAAACTGATCATCGCCTGAAATCCGCTGAGCGCTCGTTCCACTCAACGTAACGGTGCCACTGCCTGCATCGAAAGAATTGTTTTGTGTTAAATTTCCGATCAGGTCTATACTTTGACTTCCAGAAACAACAAGACTTCCGTTTACAACAACTCCATACGGAGCAATACCATCACTACACTGGTTGATGCTTCCCACACCGGTAAGTGTAACGATAGCACCTTCAATAATTACAAGTTCTTTCACTGTAACCGATGAAGCTATAATTGGTTGAAAAGTTGCGCTGCTTATTTTAATACGGTCGCGGCCCCCACACAACGGCACAACATTGCCCGACCAGTTTGCTGCAGTATACCAATCGGTTTCATTGCCCGCGGAACCACCGAGCCAGGTAATGAGCACTTCACTTGCACCAATGTCGGGTATATTTAATCGTTGCGCGCCATCTATATCTTCCGTTACAACTGCAGCTCCCTGGTCAACTATATTATCATCAACAACCGTTGAGCCATCTTCCGGAATTCGTAAATCACCAGACGCGATCGAAATAAATTTTCCATTCGGTGGCGATGCAATTGTTCCGAGATCCGAGAATTTTGAATTGGCATCAGCAACACCTTGCCAGGTTGCAAAGTCATAATCTGTGCTGGCTACTTTTGCGACTGCATTTGCATTGAACAGTAAATTATTGTCAGACGAAGCACTCGTAAAATTAGCGAGGTTATTCATCGCTATAGCATAATTGCCACTTCCACCGCTGCGATTATTAAAAAGAATGTTACTAGCAACATTAACAGGCGAATTTGAAGATCTGAAAAATGCTGACGTAGCCGAACTGCTTCCTCCATTCGCGCCGGTAATTACCACCGAATTTGCAAGGAGCGAGAGTGTTGACGTATTGGTGTAAAAATTATAGACACCATAAATTGCTGCATCGGCTGTTACACTATACCCGAGTGTTATCATATTGTTGATAAGCGAGAGATTCACGTCTGAACTTCCCACAGCAATGCCCGATATAGTTGCAAAGTTGGAATTGCTTCGCAGGTTGCTGATAGTATTTCGCTGAACACTGCTGATATTCGCTCCGGCCGTGATGCCGGTTAATCTATAGTTTACAGTCGAAGCGCCTGTTGCTACTATATATCCGATTTTGTTTTTATCGACATAGCTATAGTTGTTCGTAGTGTTGGTGTTGATACCAACGATCTCGTATTCTGAAGGGCACGTTGTGCAGGCATTGATCACCACCGAATTTGCCTGCGTGTTATCGCTCAACGATCCAATTTCATTTTTCGTAATGTTCGCGCGAACTCCGGCAGTGCCCGTATTAATTCCAGAGAAGATATACTGAACACCGGAAGGTTTACTCGTAACTGAATTTTTAATGATCGTATTTTTCAAGACTGTCGAATACGTTGTACTCGATACATTTAGATCAATGCCTCTGAAGAGTGCTGACGTGGACGGCGTTGCTCCGCTGTTGGATACAGCGAAATTCTGAATTGTATTTTCTTGTATTACCACAGGTTGCGTTCCGGTGGTTTGTATACCGATAACTGTACCGCCATCAGTATTGTCGGTTACAGATATACTTCCGGTGCCGTCTGCTTTTGAACCGATATAATTATCTTCGATTGTACAGTTACAGTTGTTTGCAAAAATACCAACCAGCAACGTTGGTGCAGCGGCTGCATGACTTGTCGCGTTAATATTCGTAAGAACGTTTCCTGAAATTTCCGCAGTCGTTATTCCTGAGCCTGGCTCGATCCAGATGAGTCGCGAACGAATATAGGAGGAACTGTTCGATGATGTCCACGGTATACTACTTACACTGGCAAGCGGACTATCACCACCGATGTAGTTATTTCTAATGTAAAACGTACCGGAACTTGTAATGTTTATAGCATATATATCTTTACTGGCAGTGTTTGAAATCACTGATGTTTGATAGATTGAATTATTTTCGATTGTCCAGTTATCATTGTTCGAGCTCAGAAAAATTCCCCGACCTACGTTCACAGTACCTGTTCCGAAAAAGAAATCGTAAATCCGGTTATAGCGAAGGATGTTGTTTTGATTGGGCGTACCGAACGAACCCGAAGAGTATATTCCGTTTGATGGATGGAGAGATGAATTTTTTATATCGCAGTATTCTACTACAATGTTATTGTTGCCCACTGTACCGCCACCACCAAAAAAAACAACACCGCGATTTACGTTTGCATCATTTCCTTCAATGATGATCGAACGAAGCGAATTATCAATTGCACCACCGCTAAAACTGAAAACAATTCCTTCGCCGGCAGGCGTAGCATTTTCATACGTATTGGAGAAGGTGAGGTAGCGATTCGAATAGTCAAAAGTTGAATTGGAAGGATCTCTTCCGTCAATGATAACACGGTCAGCTCCGGTAAAACGAATAAGAGCAAGACCACCACCGGTTGCACCCGTTATGGTTCGCATCACATTTGAACTTGGTCGGATGGTGAGAAGAAACGGACCACCAAATTCTGTTCGCTGATTTAAACTGTGAGTTCCCGGTTCCGTAATGTCAGACACAATGCTTACAGTAACATTTCCATTCATACCGTTAAGATTGATTGCATTGAAAAGTCCGGACGAACTTGTGAGATCAGGATACATTCCTGAAGTACCTACCGTAACGGTTCCTGATAATTGGGCAAACAAAGCCGTTGAGCATGCCAACAGCAAGCAGGTTAGTGTATAAAGCCTTTTCATATAGACAGTGGGTATTAGCCCATCCAAAGATAGATTATTTTTTAACGCAATTCGAATTTTAAAAATACCTGACAGTGGTGTTAAAACCTGTGTCTATCAACTTTATTAGAAATTTGAAGAATTAAGACTGTGTCAAGAAGAATGCGTAATCAGATGGCAAGGGAGTTAAAAAGTATGTTGAGATAATCCAGACCTATATTTTGAAAATATGCTCTCTCAGAAATGTCCTTTGGTTTTCAGAAATAAAAGAAAAATGGAACAACCTCACGCAGAACCGTTAACAAACTGAAGATCGAAAAATTACAATAACGTCATAAACGGTACTTCGCTAAAAGTAAAGATGACTGCGATTGTATGGATTATAGGAATCGTAGAAACTGATCTCGGTTTTCAAGAAACCCTTTTGTAATTCTGAAGTGCTCCGTTTCTTCATAAGTTGTCTCGGCAATCAAGCCATCACGAAGTTCAAAAAGTTTTGCATCCGGTATGCCCATTAATATAGGAGAGTGCGTAGCCAATATAAATTGTGCTCCGCGTTGCTGAACCAGCTCTTTAGTAATTGAAATCAAAGAGAGTTGGCGGAGTGGAGAAAGCGATGCCTCGGGCTCATCCAGTATATAAATTCCTTTTTGGGTAAAGCGCGATTCGAAAATTTTCAGGAAACCTTCTCCGTGCGAGTATGTATTCAGATCGCCACCATATTTTTCAGTCAATGCATTTTTTTGTCCGGTTATCATGCCGCGAACTCTTTCGAGTGAATGGCCTTCGAGCGATGCTTCGAAATCCTGCATGTCTTTGTCAAATGCACTTCGCAGTTCGTTTACTGATCGAACGAAACCGGTAAAATCTTCTGCGCGAAAAAATAATCCCTGTCGGGTTTTATTCGTCCACGATAATTGGAAATAGGGTGCTAACAGTTTTGCAGCCTTAAGAGAGCCGTCTGTTTCTATACTCTTGCTGCTAATAGTCGGTAATCCGATAGAATACGCGAGCGTTTCAAGAATCGTAGATTTACCACAGCCGTTATCTCCAATGAAAATTGTTATTGGCTTGTCGATCTCCATCTCTCTGAAATTCTGAAAAACAGGAAGGTCAAAAGGAAATCCTCTTTTATCAAACGGTTTGAGGCGAAGAGTTTTCAACATACATTCAAATCGGTTTAATATCATCGCCTTCGCGGATAACGCCACCCTCGATAACTTTTGCAGTTATACCTCCGTGTCCCCGCATAGCATTATAGCCACCATGACCTAAACTTTCTTCCATACGTGAGCACGGGTGACATTCTCCGGTATATTCCAAAACAGCTTCACCAATTTTAAATCGCTTTCCTTTTAACGAAAGAAGATTTATACCTTCAGACACTATATTTCTTCGTGTGAGAGCAGGATCAATTTCATCCCGACCCAGATAACTCGCGATCGACTTTAAATCTTCAACCTGGATCAGCGTAACCTGTCGATCGCCACCCGGATTTTTATAGCGATCACCTTCGAGGCCTCGATCTTTGATCGCCAGAATTTCGTTCGTGAACTTCACCGCCTCGAGTCGCTTCGCACGAAAGGAGATCGTTTTCACTTTGCCTGGCTTTGCAAACTGCTCCTGTAACTGCTTAAATTCCATTTTTTGCTTCGCTTTTGTTCAGTTTTGCTAAAAATTTCAAAAATCGAAAACGGCCACTGTGCGGTCCTAATGCAGTTTTTCAAAAATCGCTACTTTTCGAAAAATCAAAAATGCAGTTTCCGACTCAAAAACGAGGGTGTAACTTTTTGAAAAACGGGCCAGAAAAAAATTTCTACATACTCTGCATGCATACCAAAATTTTTCTACCTTCGCTTTCCCCGATTCAAACGTATGCGAAGGGAAGAAACCGTAGATCATCATATTAAAACCGCGTGGCACGCGATTGCCCGAATGTATAATCAACAGGCGGGTAAATATGATATTACTACGTCCATCGGATTTGTCCTTCTAAATATACATTCGGAAGAGGGAACTCCGGCAACGAAGATTGCTCCGCTTATGGGTCTTGAAGCCAGAAGTCTTACGCGTATGCTCAAGACCATGGAAGAGAAAAAACTTATATACCGTGAGCCCGATCCGGTTGATAAACGTTCGGTGAGAATTTTTTTAACGGATCTCGGTAAAAAGAAAAAAGAAGTATCGCGTAAAACTGTACTGCGATTTAATGATGCTGTGCGTGAAGAGATAGATGCTGATAAGCTTGCCGTATTTTTTGAAGTGCTGCAAAACATAAATCAGATTATCGACAGAAATAACATTTACGAAAAAGTATAGAATTAACTTCGGACGCGTGTGACATATATACATGCGACCACATCAAACATAAAGTATGAAACGTTCTATTCGCAAAGTTGCTGTTTTAGGTTCCGGAGTAATGGGCTCCGCCATTGCTTGTCATTTTGCCAACATTGGCTGCCAGGTCATGTTACTGGATATCGCCCCTAAAGAACTTACCGATGAAGAGAAGGCCAAAGGTCTCTCACCGGAAAGTAAAGTTGTAAAAAATCGAATCGTGCAGAGCTCGTTTGATCGTTCGATCAAATCGAGTCCCGGCCCGATCTATAGCAAGAAATTTATTTCGCGCATCACACTCGGTAACTTTGATGATGATATGTCGAAGATCAAAGACTACGACTGGATCATTGAAGTTGTAGTTGAAAATCTCGACATCAAAAAGAAGGTATATGAACAGGTAGAGAAATTCCGTAAGCTTGGTACACTGATTACGTCCAACACATCGGGTATACCAATTCATTTAATGGCTGAAGGTAGAAGCGAAGATTTCAAAAAGAACTTTGCCGGAACACACTTCTTCAATCCGCCACGGTATCTGAAATTACTCGAGATCATTCCCACGCCGCACACAGATCCGGAAGTTGTAAAATTCCTGATGCACTATGGCGATCTATACCTCGGCAAAACAACGGTGCTCTGTAAAGATACGCCTGCATTTATAGGGAACCGTGTTGGCGTTTGGGGTTTGCTGAAAGTGATTGACGCGATGCGTAAGTTCGATCTGAATGTAGACGAGATCGATAAACTTACCGGTCCGGTAATTGGCAGACCGAAATCTGCAACCTTCCGCACATCAGATCTAGTCGGACTTGATACACTTGTTAAAGTAGCCAACAATTTATACGCGGCACTTCCCAATGACGAAGGTCGAGAAATGTTCAAGTTGCCGGATGTAGTTAATCAGCTTGAAAAAAATAAATGGCTCGGTGATAAAACCGGCCAGGGCTTCTATAAAAAATCAAAAAATGCGAAAGGCGAAACAGAGATTCTGACACTGGATCTTAAAACGCTGGAGTATAAAACAAAAGCGAAAGCAAAATTCGCAACACTCGAAACCACTAAGACGATCGACAATCTGAAGGATCGTTTTAAAGTTTTGCTGGCCGGAAAAGATAAAGCCGGTGATTTTTACCGTGATGCGTTCTTCGGGTTATTCCAATATGCCAGCAACCGTATACCCGAAATTGCGGATGAACTCTATAAAATTGACGATGCCGTTTGTGCCGGTTTCGGTTGGGAACTTGGTCCGTTTGAAACATGGGATGCTGTTGGTGTTGAGAAATCAATTCAGGCAATGGAAGCCGGCGGCTATAAACCTGCAGCATGGGTATATGATATGCTCGCCTCCGGAAATAAATCTTTTTACAAAGTAGAAGGCGGCAAGCGTCAGTATTATGATATACCCTCCAAGAACTATAAAAATATACCGGGCAAAGAAGAATTTATCATTCTTGAAAACCTCAGTAACAATATAGTCTGGAAAAATGCAGAGTCAAAAGTTACCGATATAGGCGATGGCGTGATCGACTTCTCGTGGCATAGCAAGAGCTACACATTGGGCAGCTCCGTTATCGAAGGATTGAACAAAGCGATTGATCTGGCCGAGAAAGATTATAAAGGTTTGGTTATCGGTCATCAGGGTGCAGATTTTTCATTGGGTGCTAATCTTGGTCTTGTGTTCATGTATGCTATTGAACAGGAATATGATGAGATCGATTTTATGGTTCGCCAATTCCAAAACTCGGTAATGCGCATTCGTTATTCATCTGTTCCGGTCGTGGTTGCCCCTCAAGGCAGAACACTGGGGGGTGGTTGCGAGATGACGCTTCATTCTGATCTTGCACAAGCCGCAGCCGAAACCTATATAGGTCTTGTTGAAGTTGGTGTAGGGTTGATTCCCGGTGGTGGAGGAACAAAGGAACTTACCAAACGCGTAAGCGATGCCCTTGAAGAAGGCGATGTAGAACTGAACGCACTTCAAAATGCGTTTATGAATATAGCGACAGCAAAAGTTGCTTTGTCAGCAGAAGAGGCACGCGAAATGGGTATACTGAGAAGCAAAGACAGAATTTCCGTAAATAAAGATCGCCAGATCCTCGATGC
>CAMLLI010000021.1 GCA_946480685.1 uncultured Flammeovirgaceae bacterium
ACCATCCCCGAGATCAATTTGTGTGCGACCAACTTTCCACTTGCGTGATACAAGTTTATAGTCGTCAGACACCCGGTGTATATCGGCAATGCCTTGTAAATGTCCAAGCTGGCGAATGTCAAAATCTTTCTTACCGATGGCTACCAGGTAAGAGCCTTTCTGTGTTTTTACCTCGGTAGTTTTATACTCCAGGCTTTTTACTTTCGTAATGATAGCCTCTCTGTCGGGAGGTGCGATCGTTGGTTTTAGTTGAATGATCATAGCACGGTAGACATTAGGATTGTAGTTGGGTTTTTATTGGGAGTTTGGTTTTACTTCTTCAGCGACTTCACGAATGCGTCAATGTCAGCCGGTATATCTTTTGCCTCTCGCAGTAAATTAATGAAAGCACTACCTACGATAGCACCCGCGCTATACTGCGAGGCTTTGGCAAAGGTTGAATGGTTTGATATACCAAAACCAATCAGGAACGGATTCTTCAATTTCAAATTCTGTAAGCGCTCGAAATACTGCACTTGCTCAGAAGAGAAATCGCCTTTGGCACCCGTTATACTCGAGGCCGATACGGCATATATAAATCCTTCTGTTGCAGCATCAATTTTACGAATGCGTTCTTCCGATGTAGTAGGTGAAATCAGAAACGTATTGCAAAGATTCAGTGATTTGAAAAGAGCTTTATACTGCTCTTCAAATTCATGCAGCGGCAGGTCGGGTATAATAACACCATCCACCCCCAAGGCAGATGCATCTTTGGCAAACTTCTCTACACCATACTGTATAACCGGGTTGATATAGCCCATAAGTATAATGGGAAGCGATACCGTTTTACGTATCTCTTTTACCTGCTCCAACAGCAAGTGCAAGGTCATGCCGTTGTCGAGGGCGACTTTGTTGCTCTCCTGGATTGTTGGTCCATCGGCAACCGGATCGGAAAACGGTATACCGATCTCGATGATGTCGGCACCGGCTTTCTCCAACGCCTGGGCTATGCGTACCGTATCGTTCAGTGCCGGGAAGCCGGCCGTATAGTATACATTTAATATATTTCCTTTCTTTTTAGCGAAGAGTTCGGTTATTCTGTTTTTCATTTTTCTGCGGTTGATGTTTTAAGGCTGAGGATTTCGGATAAATAGTATACTCTTAATATTTACCCCATCGAATATAGGTCTCCAGGTCTTTATCCCCTCTTCCAGAAAGATTAACAACCACAACATCATCTTTATCAAACTCAAACTGACTCAGGGCAGCCAGTGCGTGTGCTGATTCTATAGCCGGTATAATTCCTTCCAGTTTACCCAGCTCAATGCCAGCCTTCATCGCTTCGTCATCGGTAGCGCTTACAAATTTTACGCGACCTGTCTCAAACAAGTGTGCGTGCATCGGACCTATACCGGGATAGTCCAACCCCGCAGATATAGAATGAGGTTCTACTACTTGCCCGTCTTCGGTTTGCATCAGCAACATTTTACTGCCGTGTAGTACACCTACTTTTCCTAGCGCTGTTGTAGCAGCAGACTCTCCTGAGTTAACACCTTTACCTGCAGCTTCCACACCGACTAAATTTACATGTTCATCATCCAGGAAATGATAGAATGCTCCGGCGGCATTACTTCCACCACCAACGCAGGCAAAGACATAGTCAGGGAACGGATTACCGATCTCTTCCTGCAATTGCTTTTTGATTTCATCGCTGATCACTGACTGAAACCTCGCTACCATATCCGGGTATGGATGCGGGCCTACCACGGAACCAATGATATAGTGTGTATCGGTTGGATTGTTGATCCAGTGACGCAGCGCTTCGTTAGTCGCATCTTTCAATGTCATGCTTCCGCTCAGAGCCGGTACTACCTTCGCTCCCAGTATGCGCATACGCTCTACGTTGGGGCGCTGGCGTTCCATATCTACCTTGCCCATATATACGATGCACTCCATTCCCATCAGTGCGCATACCGTAGCCGTTGCAACACCGTGTTGGCCGGCACCGGTCTCAGCAATGATCTTCTCCTTGCCCAGGCGTTTCGCGAGCAGTATCTGTCCTATCGTATTATTTACCTTGTGTGCACCGGTATGACAAAGGTCTTCGCGCTTCAGGTATATCTTGGCACCATATTTCTCTGACATACGCGTGGCATGATATAAAGGCGTAGGGCGCCCCACGTAATTCTTTAGCAAGTCATGAAACTCCTTCTTGAAATCATCGCTCTGAATGATCTGAAGATATTTATTCCGAAGTTCCTCTACATTGGGATACAGCATTTCAGGGATGTATGCTCCTCCGAACTGTCCGTAGTATCCGCGTTGATCAACTGTATATTTCATATTTTTAAAGCTTCTGGTTGCTGGTTACAAGATGTGTGATGAGGTTTGGGTGTGATGTTATGCGTGTTGGTTTTTATAGTTTCGATACTTGTGTGATGAGTGTATTTAGTTTCTCAATGCTTTTCAGCGCGGGTTGTACTTCTACTCCGCTGTTAACGTCAAGTGCATGAAGGTTCATATTCTTCAACGCTGCTATGTTCGTAACATTGTCGGGGGTGATGCCTCCGCTGAGGAAGAAGGGTATTTGCTGATCATATCGTTGTAACACTGACCAGTCAAATGCCTGCGCGTTTCCTCCGTAGTATTTGCCTTTTGTGTCGAACAAAAAGAAATCGACTACGGACTGATACGGTTTCGTTACTGCGAAATCAAAATCATAGTCCACGGAAAAAACTTTGATCACCCCGATGCCTGCCTGTTTGATGACAGCACAAACTTCTACCGATTCATTTCCATGAAGCTGCAGGTAATCCAGTTGCAACGTGCGGGCTAGTGCAAGCATTTTTTCCGGTGTCTCATTTACAAACACGCCTACTTTTTTTATATCTACAGGAAAAGCTTCCGGTACGAGAAAGTCTTCCCCGACAAAGCGTGGTGATTTTTGATAGAAGATAAAGCCCATATAGTCCGGCTGCAATGCAGCTACACCCAGCACATTTTCAGCATCCCGCATTCCGCAAACTTTCAGCTTTACTTCCATACTATATCTATACTATACTTTATGCGTTTAGTTTTAGCCCTTCTGCTTTCCGGAGTTCGTCCATAAATTCCATGGCAGCATGTTCCGGTCTGCTGTGTTTCATAAAGTTCTCACCCATCAGAAATCCGCGATAGCCATACTTCTTTAATTCAAGAATGGTATCTACCGAAGAGATTCCGCTCTCGGATACTTTCACTACCGAATCGGGTATAAGTGGTGCCAGGCGTTTGGATACTTCGATGCCCACTTCAAATGTTTTCAGGTTACGATTATTAACACCGATCAGGTCTGCACCTGCTTCAAGGTTTCTCTTCAACTCATCTTCATCGTGTACTTCCAGTAGTACCTCAAGACCAAAGGTGTGTGCAAAGGCTGTGAGTTCCTTTACCTGCTTCGGCTCCAGTACAGCAGCAATCAACAGTATAGCATCGGCTCCAATGGATTTTGCCTCTACGATCTGGTACTCATCAATTGTAAAATCTTTACGGATAATCGGACAGAAATTAAACTTCCTTGCGATCATCAGGTCATCGTTCGTGCCGCCAAAAAATGGTTTGTCGGTTAGTACTGAGAGAGCCGAAGCACCGGCCTGCATATAGCCTATCGAAGTACGTTCAACCGAAGCATGCGCGTTGATCGTTCCTTTGGATGGCGATTGCCGTTTAAACTCGGCAATAATACCGGTCTTGTCTTCGCGCAGTATATATTTCTTCATCGAAACCGGCAGTGTAGAAAAATATATTCCTTTCTCCAGCAGCTTTACCGGGTACAGGCTTTTTCGTTCTTCTACCTCTTTGCGTTTTTGTTCAATGATCGTATCGAGAATATTCATGCGTTTGGTGTGTTGGTATATATCTGTAAACGTTAACTAAGGCTGTACAAGTTTCTTGAATGATTGAAGTGCTTTGCCTGACTCAAGTGCTTCTTTCGCACGCTGCAATGCTGCCGGCAATCCATCCTGCTGATGACCTGCATAAAGTGCCATGCCTGCATTGGCAATCACAGCTGCGTTTTGTGCTGCAGTTCCTTTACCTTCCAGTACTTTCATAAATACTTTCGCTGACTCCTCTACGGTGTCACCACCTTTCAGGTCTTCATATTTTAGTTGAGGTAAATTCAGATCAGCGGGAGTTGCGAGGCGTTCGCCCTGGTTGTAGAAATACTTGAATGCACTGGTAAGCGATACTTCATCATAGCCATCAATAGAATGAAGAATCACAAAATCTTTATCGGTGTTCTGGTATAGATATCCATACTGTCGCGCGAGCTCCAAGCTAAACACACCTACGAGTTGTCGTTTTGGAAACGCAGGATTTACCATCGGACCTAACATATTAAAGAATGTTTTCACACCGAGCTCTTTCCGGATGGGTGCTACATTTTTCATCGCCGGGTGAAACAGCGGTGCATGCATGAAACAGATGTTTGAGCGATCTAAACTACGCTTCAACTCATCTACATCATTGGTAAATTTATAGCCAAAGTATTCGAGCAAATTGGAAGATCCACAGGCAGAAGAAACACCATAGTTACCATGCTTGGCAACCGGCTGACCAGCCGCTGCTACTACAAAAGACGAAAGTGTAGATATATTAAATGTATTCTTGCCGTCACCGCCTGTACCACATACATCCATTACCGGTTGATCAAATTTAGCAGGCAAACACAATTCAAGCATGGCATCGCGAAAGCCCTGCAGTTCGTCTACGGTTATGCTTCGCATCATATATACCGTCATGAACGCGGTTGTCTGACTCGGATTATATTTACCTGTAGCAAGATCAACCAATACTTGTCTCGCAGTTTCTTTGGTGAGCGAGCGATGATCGATCAGTTCGTTTAATATATGTTTCATTCTTTATTTAGAATTTAGCGTTCAGGACTTGGACTTGGTTTGGTGTTTGGCATCGGATTCTCAACGCTTCAGCCAGTTCGCGATCATCTTCGGACCTTCCGGTGTCATAACAGACTCGGGATGGAACTGCACGCCTCTTACATCATACTTCGCATGTTGTAATGCCATCACCAGCCCTTCATCGTTCACGGCAGTAACTTTCAGGTCCGGTGTAAAGCTCTCTGGTAATACAGCCCATGAATGGTAGTGCGTTGCCTGAAATTTTTCAGTCACGCCTTTAAAAAGATAATCAGAAGAATCCTTCACTTCTACTACTGATGTAACTCCGTGTAGCACTTTAGGTATATTATATAGTTTAGCACCGTATACTTCGCCTATACCCTGGTGCCCGAGACAAACACCGAGTATACTTTTGGAAGCGCCATACTCGTGAATTACCTGCTTCATAATTCCGGCTTCATCCGGTATACCGGGTCCGGGCGAGAGCAATATTTTATCATACTTTTTCACATCTGCCACGCTGATCTTGTCATTCCTAAAAATATCCACAGCGTATCCCAACTCACGTATAATGTGTACCAGGTTATATGTAAATGAATCGTAATTATCGAGAACCAGTAGTTTCATCTCTTTTTGATTATAAAATTTGAAGATTTTAAGATTGGAAAATTTTTAAAATTCTGAGATTATAAATTATTCTTCTTATTGTTTTTCTTTTTGGATTCGTAGTCGTCTAAATAGTTGATGAATCCTTTTATGTTTTTTGATGCGGTGATTAGTTTGTTGTGCAGACGTTCGTAGTCATCTTGCGGTACTATGCCGGCTTCTTTCAGTACGAACAGATTGCTTCGTAGTTCTCCGGCTGATCCTTTTGCATATCCTAAAAAGCGCATAAATACATTGTTATTATTATACTCAAAGCCTTCTGCTATATTATTGGATACTGATATAGCAGCCCTTCGAAGTTGATCTTTAGAGGAGAAATCCTTTTCCAATTTTCCTCTTGACGATATACTATATATATCCACCCCTATAGAAACCGCTTCCTTCCAAATCTCCAAATCCGCAAACCGTTCAATCCTCGCCATAACTTTTTTCATTTATTTAACCGTTTTATCCGAGGGGCCTTTTAATGTTCCAATCTTAAATTTTTTTAATCTTCCAATTTTAAAATCTCTCTATATCTTCTCAGCCATCAACACCGCCTTCCGAAGCGCAGTAAGTTTATTGTTCACCTCCTGCAATTCACTTTCGGCTTGTGATTTGGATACAACTCCGGCTCCGGCCTGGTATATCAGTTTATTTTCATGACTTAAGAATGTACGGATCATGATGGCGTGATTGAACGATCCGTCAAAACCTATAAATCCTATTGCTCCCCCGTAAAATGTTCTGTTTGTGTTTTCGTATTTATTGATAAGCGTCATGGCCATGTGTTTAGGCGCACCGGATAGTGTACCAGCCGGAAATGTGTCGGCAGCCATTCCGATAATGGATGAGTCGCTTGCCAGTGTCCCGGTAACTTTGGACACTAAATGTATAACGTGCGAGTAGTATTGAATTTCCTTGAACACTTCAACATGTACACTCGAAGCATTTCGGCTCATATCGTTACGGGCTAAATCTACCAGCATTACGTGCTCCGCATTTTCTTTTTCATCAGCAGCAAGTCGTTCGGCAATCGCTGCATCTTCCTGGTCGTTGCCCGATCTGCGAAATGTTCCGGCTATAGGGTATATATGTGCCTTGCCGCCCTTTACCTGCAACTGTGCTTCCGGTGATGAACCGATCAGCTTAAAATTACCATAGTCAAAATAAAACAGGTAAGGTGATGGATTGATGGAACGCAACGCGCGGTATACATTAAACTCATCTCCTTTAAAGCCACATTGAAATCTCCTGGAAAGTACGATCTGAAAAACATCACCGCGGTAACAATGCTCTTTGCCTTTTTCAATCACTTTGAGAAACTCTTCATCGGTGAAGTTAGATTCCTCACCATTCACCAACGAAAACTTATAGGTAGAGAAGCGATTGCTGAATATGATCGGCTCAATTCTGTCGAGTGAGCTTGGTGTAACGGACTGATGTGAATGTTCGAATAAACTCAGTTCGTTGGAGAAATGATCTACGACAATTACATACCGGTATAGTTTGTAGATCGCATCGGGTATCATCTTTTTCTTCTGATCGATCGTTACGGTTTCAAAAAACCGAACGGCATCGTACGATAAATATCCGAAGAGTCCGCAGTTAGGATACTTGGAACCAACCTGCTGCTGAACATCAAATTTATTTCTGAAATCTTCGAGCAGTGAAGTAACGTGTCCTACACCTGAAATTTTTATCTGCTCCGCTTTACCATCCGGATATTGAATGGAAGCTTCATTGTCTACCACCTCGAACGATGCAATAGGGTCGCAGCATATAAAGGACAAACTGTTTTCATGACCATGATAATCGGAGCTTTCCAGGAGAATGCTTCCTGCAAACACATCGCGCAGTTTCAGATATATATTAACAGGGGTGAGTGTATCTGCCAGAAGTTTCTTGGTGTAGGTTGTTAATGCATACTTCATGTTCGTTTCTATTTTTTCGATCGGACTTGTTCAGGAACCGATCGGTTAAAGTTTAAATCAAAAAAAGAAGGCCTGCTGGTGAACAGCAGGCCTTCGGCATTATCGCGTTAACATAAAAAGGCTGTTCACATATCGTGTTTCGATATATGCCACCACCAAGCTATGTTATTGAATTGTATCATGTTTTCTTATTCTGCTTTCTTTTTAGCAGGTGTTCTTTTTTTAGCAGGAGTTGCAGCAGCATCGGCTGTTCCTTTTTTAGAAGTTGCTCTCTTCAGACGAGCTTTGATAGCATTTTTACTTCTTGTAACACCGTAAGAGCCTTTCGTGCGCTTACCTTTTTTGGATTTTTTATCTCCTCTTCCCATGAATTTAGTTAAAATTGATGCGGCAATAATAGTAAAGTCTTGATTGATTACAAATACCAGACAAAAAAATTACAATTATTCCAACACCATTGTCAGTCTAACAATGAGACAAGGAAACTCCGGCAAATCCCAGTTCAGGATGACTATTTCTCTTCTGCAGGCAGCAAAGAAGGAACACTCATGGCCAGAACTCCCGGATAGAACTGGTAGATTTTGGTAAAGAACCCAGCCGTTTCGGCCGTTAACTTGGAGAAGAAAATCATATCGGGGCGCTCATCATATTGCATCGAACGTTGATTTTGAGCAGAAAATCTTCGAACAACATAACCCTTCGCTTCCAGTCCGGTAATCACATCCTCACTATAATTATCCAGAAGCCACACTACACCAGTCATACTTTTATTTGTTTGTGTAGTATATGACCAACCATTATGCCAACCGCCTAATTCGTGCAGAAAGGCCAATTGTTAACTATAGTTCTCCCAACAATAGAAATAGCGAATAAACTCTATACCATTTCGGGCGCTTGTGAAACAAAAAACATGCGATGGTTAAACACATCAGTATATTTGATCCGTACATCGAAGCATGTATATACTAAAATACCCGAAGCGTGTGCTCCGGGTATTCTATTTTTATGACAAACCTATATATAGTTTATCTCAGAACAGGAAACCGAGTCGGATGTAAAACATGTTGCCGTCTTTACTGTGTGCCAGTTCGGCTGCGAGCACGGTTAAATTAAATGGTGTAACCCATATTCCTCCACCGTATCCCTTATGCCATACGCTGGATGTACCATCGGCTGTGCTGGGATCTTTACCGGTGGCATCTTTATACCATACGCGCCCGACATCAAAGAAACCATTTATACCTACGGATGCCGGGAATATATAGGAGCGGAAGCTGGCAATCTTCAGGCGCACTTCATTGTTGCTATAGAAATCGCGATCGCCGTAGAAACGTGTTTTACGGAAACCGCGAAGTTCGGTTTTACCATCGAGTATCTGCGCCTGGTATATTTCATATTTACCTGTGTTGATACCACCACCGGCACGAAGCGCAAAGGTTACGCGGGCCGGAAGTCTGAACGACTGGTAGAACGCAACGGATGCGTTATGCGCAGTGAAGTCATGTGCACGAGACTCCAGACCTTTATATACCGTTGAGGATTGATTTAACACCACACCACGTGTTGTCAGTATCCGGCTGTCGCGCTTATCGATGAGAAACTCGGTGCGAAGTCCCGCAAAGGTTTTGGACACTTCGAACAAAGGTTCATCCAGGGTAGCGGCATACTCCGCGATATAGCGTGGTGATTTGGTTGGTCGTTCAATCTCCACGCGCTGGTATACCGGACCGATTTTAAAAAGTCCTGCGCTACCAAACGGACGCGTCAGCATGGCTCGCAGATCTATTTGTTGCAAGCGAATACGATAGTAGTCAATTGAAGTCCTGAGCTGATCTTCGTATTGGGGTTCATCGTCAAGCTCATCATTATATACTGTCTCATTACCCCAGCCGAAGAAGTTGTTTACGAAGTTGGGAGCTTTCACATCGAAGTCAAGTGCTATACCCCACTTGCCGAATACCTGCGAGAAGCGGCCATCGTATTTAAAATTATAGGAGCTGGTGAGCGGAGCATAGCTGAACAAAAACAAGTGCTGTGTCTTAAACGGAAATTTACGGAAGCCATGCTTGGTATACAGAAAACCTCCGCCTATAAATATACCATCGTCATAGTTAAAGGTTCCGTAAACAAGCGGTGCCAGTACAGGGTACCGATATGCCCTGCGATCGTACAGGTTTACATCCGGATCATCGGTGGTCTTATCAGCCAGGTGTCGCTTGCTGTTGATGGCTATACCAGCAGGTACATCGTATATCTTATACGGCTGTCTCCAACCTTTTACAGAGGCATTGTTTCGTACCGAATCGCCACCATCACCACCGATCACCCGCACCATTATTTTTCCTTTACCTTCTCCGGTAAAATTAAATATATCATCTCCGCCAAAACCATATAGTCTTACTTCGTCCGTTTCGCTGGCCAGGAATTTACGCTCATATAGTTTTGAAGTGTGTTCTCCGGACTTGCTGATCTTATATATACTTACCGTGGCATCGCCATTCGGCTCTTGCTGTATATCAAAATACTCACGCTTGTCAGAACCGGTTACGTCAACTTCACGCGCCAGGAATTTATAGTGCTCCTGTGCATACTCCGGCAAACGGTCTCTTCGTGATTTCAGTTTACGCGCAATCTCTTCACCGTGCAGTTTATATATTTCAGCAGGCAATCGTTTTACGGCAGCGTCAATTGTCTCATCGGTCAGTGATTGTTGCACGCTCTTCGCCTGCTCCTGCCATTGTGCTGCCGATGGTTGATTCAGAAAACTTCTGTCGAAGTAACGTGCGTTGAACATGAACCCGGGCGTCCATCGTACTTCTTCATTAAAGCCTTCAAACTTTGGCAGCGCCCACTTCCGGCTCCATACTTTGGCAAGTATACCATCGCTCACAAACAGCGCCTGATCGCGATCGCGTGGTATAGGACGATAGTATTCTGTTTTCTTTTCTTTGAAAGAGGCCCAGCGCCACTGATCATCATGACGATCCCAGTCGCCTATAACAATATCAAAAACACGCGAGCGCAGCACGAACTCCTGGTCAACATAATTATCATTGTCTTCCATGAGTTTCTCCAGTACTTTATCAGTGCTGATAACTTTTTTGGAATTTCCGAAGTACGGTTTATCACTCGCATCTCCCGCAGGACGTTCTTCGAACAACATCAACGTGTTGGCAAATTCTTTCCGGTATACTCCGAAGCGCGGATCATCCGGGATATATACTACCTGCGGGTTGGTATGATATATACCGGCCGCTTCTGCTAGGGGTGTTACTGTCAGTGCTCCGTACGGATGTGCAGCTGAGATCTGGTCTTGCACAAGGTCTGCAGCAAAAGTTTTCTGCAACATTTCAGGCACAGCTTTCTCCGGGAATTTCTCGATGGAACGTAAGGTATACTCCTGTCCTAAAGAATCCGCGAGGCGCAGCGACAGCGTCTGCATGCCTCCTCCCTTTTGCAATATCTTTAACCCGCCGGCTACACCACCGATGTTGAATACAGGAACATCGATATCCTGCTTCCACTCATCGCGGTAATTTTTGCCGAGTATCGTTTTATGAAATTTACCGGCAGTATAACGATCGCTGGCATGTACACGAACTGTTTTTGAAAAATCAGGCAACGCCTGCTCACCTTGTGCTTCCGGATTTACCTCCGCTTTTACCTGTACGGTATATACAGGCTGTTCTTTACCGATCTCGAAGTAGTCAATGGAAGAAGCGCCTCCGTTTGAAACGTTGATCTTTACAAAGCCCATGGCGGCCGAGGCAAAACGGGCGTATCCTTTCCTCTTTACAAAAGTATATTTAGAGGCCGATCCACTGGTAACATAATGTACACTGTCTTTCCAGGCATATTGCAGCGCATGCTCATGACCATTGACATATATAGTATTCGGATATTTCTTCAGCAGCTGCGACATCACCTGGATATAGCGTTTGTATACCGGGTGCGGAGTGTCCTGTATATCGCCTATGAATTTTCGGTACAATGGGTATATCGAGCCGATACCCGGCATCGGTATATATAGGTCGTGATTGAGGTCTAATAGCGGGAACAAGTGATCCTTCCAGGTAAATACACCTCCGTGTTCACCGTACGTGTAAAGTGGATGGTGAGCCGTCACAATAACGCGTTTACCTATATTCCGGTTGAAGATGTCTTCCAGTTGTATCACGGCATCCTCCGGACGCTTTACCTCACAGGGACTGTCGTCACCTTCGGGTTTATCCCACGGGTGCAGAAACCATTGAGAGTCTATAATTACCAGCACAGCATCTTTACTCAGCGGCACCTCTACCGGGCCGGGACAACCTCCTTCGGGTTGAAAGTGTATATGTTCATTGTGAAGCGAATCAACCCACGCTTCCTGGTGGGCAATCTGTTGCCAGCCGTCCGAATGTCCTTTTTTCCAGTCGTGGTTTCCGGGTATAAAGTATACATCCGTGTTAAATCCCTGGAGCAGGTTGAGTTGAGCTTTCAGGATCGCTTCTGCCTCCTGGCGGCCGCGTTCATCGGGTGCCGGAAGTCCCTTGGGGTAAATATTGTCTCCCAGAAAAATTACCACCGAAGGTATAGCAGGATCGTACTTCTTTTGTAATAATTCACGCAGGCCGTTCGTTGGTAAGGTTGGTTCTCCTGCATCACCAATCATATAGAGGTTAAAGCTCTGTTGCTGAGGATAGAGCGGAGAGCTGATGAGAAGGAACAATAGAAAATTAGCGAGTCGAAGTCTAATCATGACACAAACTAAATTAAAGAAGAGCAGAACTGCATAATTCTGCCGTTAATACTTCACTATTCTATTCTACATCAAACTAAATATAAATTTTGTTAGTTTTAGGTTTATGTTCGACTAATGGTATGATTGAGACGGAACTGGTTCGGAAAGCTAAGGTCTATGCCGAAGAAATCCTTAATAATAAACTGCCAAAAAGCTGTGTATATCATAACCTCGGCCACACGCAGGAGGTAGCACAGGCGGCCCAGGAAATTGGCGCTGCTTCCAATCTTACCAGTGACCAGATGGAAACTGTTCTCATTGCCGCGTGGTTGCACGACATCGGTTATCTGAACGGTCCTAAAGATCATGAAAAGGAATCGGCCATCATTGCTGTTAAATTGCTGCGCGACTGGAATGCTTCGGAGAAGAAAGCGGAAGATGTACAGCGCACGATTCTGGCAACCGTAATGCCACAGGCTCCGCAGGATATTATGGGCCAAGTGCTCTGCGATGCCGACCTTCATCACCTTGCCAAGACAGATGTTCGCGACCGTGCCAAGCGACTGCGCGAAGAAATGGCCATCACTAAAAATGTACATTTTGCTTCAGATGACGAATGGCTTCAGGCCAACCTGAAGTTTATGAAGAACCATGAGTACTTTACCGACTACGGCAAGAATGTTTTACAACCGCTAAAGAAACAGAATATCAAAAGACTGAAGAACGAGTTGAAGCCGGAAGCTTCGAAGAATGAAGGGCTGCAGGAGATGGAGAAGGAAATCGAAAAGCTTCGTAAAAAACTCGATAAGGGTTCACGTCCTGATCGCGGTATAGAAACGATGTTTCGCACAACGCTGGAGAACCACATTAACCTGAGTGGTATGGCGGATACGAAGGCCAACATCATGATCTCCATCAACACCATTATACTCTCCATCGTTGTCAGTGTACTCTTTCGCAAGCTGGAAGATTTTCCGCACCTGGTAGTGCCAACGCTCATCCTGGTGTTTACATGTCTCACGGCTATTGTTATGGCTATATTAGCCACACGCCCCAACATTGCTGAAGGTAAATTTACCCGCGAAGACATTCTGAATAAAAAGACGAACCTGCTTTTCTTTGGTAACTTTCACAACATGGCGCTAAAGGATTACGAGTGGGGTATGCGTGAGATGATGAAGGATTACGATTACCTCTAC
>CAMLLI010000022.1 GCA_946480685.1 uncultured Flammeovirgaceae bacterium
CTTTCTCCATCGCTACGTCCGTCAGTGCAATCAGCGTATGCAATGCATTTGCTGTTTCGAGTACAAACTGCGCATCCTTCTCATCTGCAGCGTTTTCGAATTTTTGTTTGTTCTTCTCTTCAGCAATCTCTTTGCTTTCCTTCGGCTGGTTGCAGGCATTGAATACGGTAGCGAGGCAAGCCAGCATGATGATCGTTACTATATTTTTCATAACTGTAGCATCAATATGCGTATGTGTTGGTAATCGATCTATACGTATTTAACGAAGTACGTGATGACTCCAGCGCAATGCGATGATCAAGCAACCGCTGACGTGTATCATCTGAAATGGTTTGGGCAGTGCTGATCACCTGGTTACAACCATCTATTACCATTTTGTCCATCGCCTTGCAACAGGATACTATACTATCAACCGGTTTTGCCGAAAATATAGACCTGAAGTGCATCCAGATCAGAAACGCTTTTCCGATAAAGGATGTATATCCATACAGCAGCGTTCCCACGGGCTGGTTTGTCCCCAGCTCAGCTACCAGCTCACGAATATTTTTGCGACTCTGCTGCACGTGCATAGCCAGAAACGATGCAGCGTTTAACGAGAGTTTCAACTGATTTAATAAATATATAGCGAGCTCGTAACAAGCAATGCGATCGTAGTTAAGCCTGATCAACTTATTCAGGTATTGTATATATCCGGCGTTCTTCATAATCCAATTCCTCACTGTTTTCTTTAAAAAGAACTATGCCCTGCAAGGCCCGTAAAACGGCCATAACCAGTGTAGAAACGATTCCTCAAAAAGAGCTGTAAAAAGCTGGTTAGCTTCAAAATACCGGCTGGTATCCGCAACATATAGGGGCATAAATTTTACAGTATATACCGCACTTATACATTTATGACTATACAAAGCGAAAAGCACCCATTTTATCAGCGCCTCTGCCTGAACCTGATCACCGTTACATTATTCGGTACCCTTTTGTACATCGGACAAGATATATTGCTTCCGTTGTTTTTCTCTATGCTACTGGCTGCGTTGCTCCTGCCTGCCGTGAATTTTCTGAAACGAAAAAAATTAGGACATGCCCTGGCCATAACCCTGGCACTCGCCATTTCACTGGTAATTATCTTCGGTATATTTTACTTTCTCACCACACAGGTTCTGAACTTCCTGGATGATTTTGAGATGATCAAAAAGAAGATCACCGAACTCGTATTCGACATGAAACAGTGGGTGTCCAGAAATTTTCATGTAGGTATACGTAAACAAAATGAATACTTGCAAGACACCGCCAAAGAGATTACGACTTCGGGACCTAAACTGGTAAGCCAGACTTTTTTGTCGCTAACGGAGGTTGGATCGTACCTGCTCTTTATACCGATATATACCTTCCTGTTATTATACTATAAAGCGTTGATCCGCAAATTTTTGATCGAGCTGTTTAAAGACGGCAGTGAAGAAAAAATTATATCGGTGATGCATAGTTGCCAGGCTGTAGCACAGTATTACGTAACCGGGCTGTTAATCGAAATGACAATTGTATTTGGATTAAATGCGGTCGGGTTCCTTATACTCGGAATCAAGTATGCCATTTTTCTGGCATTGATCTCCGCACTGCTTAACCTTATACCGTACGTAGGAATGCTCATCGCCAATTTATTCTGTATACTCATTACGCTTATATCCTCTCCGGATGTAAGCGATATATTCTGGGTAGCTGCCATTTTAAGTGGCGTGCAATTGATCGATAACAATGTGCTGCTGCCGTGGATCGTGGGCTCAAAAGTTCGCATTAACGCACTGGTAACAATCATCGGTATACTAATAGGAGGAGCACTGTGCGGAGTGCAAGGTATGTTTCTCGCTATACCGGGCGTGGCCGTATTGAAAGTAATATCCGATCATGTTGACTCATTAAAACCATGGGGAATCGTTATGGGCGACAACGAGAAACCGAAAAAAGAAGGCGGTGGATTAATTAAATAACATGTATTTCAACACATGATGATCTACTATTGAACACTCCTATCGCATACAAAATAAAAAGGATGGTATTGATATACCATCCTTTTTGTTTTATAGCACGTACGCACCTCGCGCTAATCTTTATATACAATAAATATATCTGGCTCCGCTGACGCTATATCTCCGTATATATCTAACAAATACCTAGTACGCATTGGCAACAGACATCGCATAACAACATCAATACGAATCAAAGCTAGCTAGGACCAAACTAAATGAGGACTAATGAGTCAAGTATAACGGCCATAGAAGGAAGTATACGCCACAAAAAAGAAAAGCCCAGATCGTTAGATCCGGGCTTCACCGCTTTAAATTAACCTCATCTTATGGACGATGATTCAGATTGAATGCCAGGTATAACTGGGCAAATGAGTTTTTAGAATCTCCTACAATTGCTTCGGCAGCATCACTGTCGGCAATTTTAGCAAGACCGTAATTATAGCGTGCACCTACTTGTGCAGGACCAAAATTAAATCCTATACCGCCTACAAGACCGTAGTCAAACGATCTGAAATTGTCTTTATCAAGGTCATCGCTTCCGCTTCCAAGATCACCCTCTGTTGATATGTTTGCGCCCAACAGGTATGAACCATAGGCACCGAGGTGTATATCTACCGATTCACCCAGTTTAAACACAGCAAGCACTGGCAGATCGAGGTAATTCAAATTGAATTTTGTTTCCTGATCAACAAATCCATCAGTTACAAATTTTGAACCCTTTGTGGAGTATAGTAATTCAGCCTGCAAGCCAAAAGCTTCTGTAGATATGATCTCTCCAAACAAACCTACGTTAAAACCATATCTTGCGTTTTCATCATCTACATCATCCACGTACATGTTACTCACGTTCAAACCGCCTTTAATACCAGCTCTTCTCTCCTGAGCGAAGGAGGTAACGGTAGATGCTATTGTAAATATCCCCGCAACCAACAAGATGTGTCTTAATTTTGTTTTCATAATGTTTAAAAGTTTACGAGTCAAGTAAAAAATAACTATGCCATGAACCTTTTTACATGAGCGCTAAACAGATAGCTTTCAACACCCGTACAAACACGTCCACACATATACCCTAACTGTGGAGCATTATTACAAATTATACCGGTATAAATAAAAAATCCACTGCATTACTGTATGCAGTGGATTTATGTGAATGGAACATCTGCCTCTAACTTCTTCTGAAGCCACCCGCAATAAGCGACACGAGGAAGATAACGATCGCAATAAAGAAAATGATCTTGGCTGCATACGCGGCACCGGCCGCAATACCACCAAATCCAAAAATAGCCGCAATGATGGCTATTATTAAGAAGATGACTGTCCAGCGTAACATAATTATAGTGTCTTAATTATACTTTTTTTTGTGCAATGTATGACTATATGAAATCGTGCCTGCCCGTACACTTCTCCCTGCTTACTACGCTTTCACACTTATATATGTATAGTATACGTTCAAAATCTATGTGGATGTTTATCCCCAATGCAACGCCCCGTTCAACATATATATCTATACTTTCTCCATACACAGTATATAAATACATGGTGGCATAACCTTTTTTCAATGTTCCGAAGATTTTAAATACTACTATTATGGCAACGAAACTTGATATAAAAGGTAAATGGAATGAAGCCAAGGGTAAGCTTAAGCAAAAGTATGGTCAGCTTACAGATGACGATCTGATGTTCACATCAGGAAAAGAGGATGAACTTTATGGTCGCTTGCAACAGAAGCTTGGCAAGACTAAAGAAGAAGTGAGAAAGATGATTGAAGAGATTTAGTCATCTCACTTCAACACACATCCCCAACCTTACACACACAAATGGAACAGTTTGTCTAGGTCATTTTTGGGAAGTTATAGGTTACTTATGTGTCACCACAGCATGAAGAACAGATAACTCCCAAAAGTGCACCTTTTCGGAAATATATCTGTAAGCACGAAGTATGAGCGGTATAGATATATGATATCACTGGAGTCATGTCGCATAGTTGAGAGTAAAGACCCCGGGGCTGTTGCTAGCAATTAGTAGCGGCCCTTTTAAATGAAAGGTTATGAAAGGTAGAATTATAACAATGCTGATTGCGCTGTCGATGCTTGGGGTAATCCTCGGTCTACAGTTTGTACACGTCTGATGATTTTCGCACAATCACTAACTATATATATATAACAGAGGTTGCCCTTTTACAAAGGCAACCTCCCGTTTTTTATACGTATTTGTATTAAAGCTATTTCTAGAATATATAGTCGGTGCTTAAGAATGCCGACTCGCGGTTACGAATAATATTGCTTATGATTTGCTTGTTACTGTCCGTATTCTTGGTCGCCACCAGGGTACGCATGGAGAATACGCGTAATGCATCGGCAATGGAGAGCGTTCCTTCTGCCGAATCTTTTCTTCCATTGAACGGGAATGTATCCGGTCCGCGCTGGCTCTGTGCGTTGATATTAATACGACCGAGCTGATTCACAAAGGCATCAATGAACTTCGCTATATTTCTGGAATCGGTTCCAAATATACTCACCTGCTGACCAAAGTTCGAGTTGATCACGTAATCGATCGCTTCATCGTCATCGTCAAACGGAACGATCGGCACAACCGGACCAAATTGCTCTTCGCTATATAAGCGCATCTTACTGTTTACCGGGTATACTACTGCGGGATAAAAGAATGAATTCAAAGATTCGCCACCGTTTTCATTTGTAACGGAAGCGCCATGTTTCTTTGCATCTTCTACCAGCTCACGCAGGTATTCTACTTTACCAGGCTCAGGCAGTGGTGTAAGTGAAGCACCATTATCCCAAGGCATGCCGGGCTTTAATTTCTTTATAGCTGCGTTGAATTTCTCCAGGAATGAATCAAGTATAGAACGATGTACAAAAAGAATTTTAAGAGCAGTACAGCGTTGTCCGTTAAAGGAAAGACTTCCGGTTATACATTCGCTCACTGCATTGTCAATGTCTGCGTCATGCAATACAATAGCAGGATTCTTGGCATCGAGTCCTAATATAGATTTGAGGCGGTGTGGTTTCGGATGTAATCGCTTCAGATCGTTAGCGCCTTTGTTCGTACCTATAAATGCAAACACATCGATCTTACCGGTTTCCATCAACGCTCCTACTGTCTCACGACCTCTTCCGTATATAATGTTGATCACGCCCGGAGGAAAATTATCGCGGAAAGCTTCAATCAGCGGACGGATCAGTAAAACACCAAATTTAGCAGGCTTAAACACTACGGTATTACCCATGATCAATGCGGGTATAAGCGTAGTAAATGTCTCATTGAGCGGGTAATTATAGGGGCCCATACAAAGTGAAACACCCAGCGGCACGCGTCTTATCTGCGCCATGAAACCCTGCTCTTCAATAAGCTTTGCAGAATTACGATCGAGATCTTTATACGCTTTTATAGTATCTACTATATAATCGCAGGTACGATCAAATTCTTTTTCGGAATCTTTCAGTGTTTTACCAATCTCCCACATCAGTAATTTTACAACAGCCGTGCGTTGTTCGCGCATAGCGGCTAGAAATCTTTCAACGTGCTCGATGCGTTCCGTTACACTCATCGTTGGCCATAAGCCTTGTCCCAAGTCATACGCCTTTACAGCGGCATCCAGTGCCTCCAGTGCTTCGGTAGATGTAAGCAGTGGTGTGCTGCCGATCACTTTCTGTTTATAGGTTTCGTTTTCTTTTATAAACACGGGGCTCAATACAGGGTTAAGATTCCCTGCCCACGTTTTCATTTCACCATTGACCAGGTACTCGCGTTGTTCGATTGTTTCAGAAATTTTGTACGCATCCGGAATTATATTCTCTTCCGGGAAAACATTTGCTAAGATTTGACTCATTATACTTTATAGGGTTGGTTGGACTATATTTAGTGCTGATGACGTACCAATTCGTGTTGCACCCGCATCGATCATACGTTTGGCATCATCAAAAGTTTTTATACCACCCGATGCTTTTATACCTACGGCAGGCGGTAGATTTTCGCGCATTAATGCTATATGTTCAGCTTTGGCACCACTCGGTGCAAAGCCCGTTGAAGTTTTTACAAAATCAGCACCGGCATCTGCACATAACTTGCAGGCTCGCTTTATTTCGTCATCAGAAAGATACGCAGTCTCAATGATTACTTTCAAAAGTTTATGATGGTCGTGTGCCAGTTTACTGCACTTCGCTATTTCTATTTTTGTCCAGGGCAGGTTTGTTCTGAAAGACGTCAGGTTCCAGACTACATCGATTTCATCGGCACCGTTATCGACTGCACGCTGCATCTCATCCAATTTAGTCTCGGTCATGTTATACCCTAACGGGAAGCCTGCTACCGTTACCAGTATAATTTTAGCAGTTCCTATTTCACGCTTGGCTCGCTTTACCCAGAACGGTGGAACACATATTCCCAGAAGATTAAATCTCTTCGCGTCTTCAACAAGTTTATCTATATCACCGATGGTAAGTGTTGGACTTAAGTTGGTGTGCTCTATATAACTGGCGAGGTTCATTACTGCAAGTACTCGCTAAAAAAATCAAATCACAAGTTGATTAGTTCCACAACCTGGCAACAATATTATTTATACCCACCTATATAAAACAAAACAACCCATAGCTAATGGGTTGTTTATGATGAATATAGCCTATAAAAATTAGTGGCGGATACCACACACTTTACAATACTTCATTTTTCCGGGTGGTCTCTTTTTTGGCGGACGTTTATGACCAAAGTACATGGGGTTGGTATACTGTGGTCTCATCAGGTTCTTTTCGTTCTTACGGATCGTCTTTACCGTTTCGCGCATGCGTGCTTCAAACTCGTCCTGCGATTCGTATGTTGGGCCACCACCTTTCTTTCTGCTCTTGCGCGATTTCTTCGGACCATATTCCTTTTTAGGGTAATAGGGTTCTTCACCTGGTTCAAGCGTTGTAGGTGCGTTCTGCTCGGTATTGGCAGACTTCCTGCGCTTCTTTTTCGACTGCGCGAAGGTCGAGAATGCTAATGTTAGCAGGAGCAAAGTGATTAGTATACGCATAAAATGGGTTACAAAGATATAACTGTTAATGTTACCTGAATCGTATTCAGCCACCGACTGAAGGTCTTTTAAGGCGATCAAACGAAATGCCTAACCGGTAAATTTTATGGAGACACTCTACTATTCGACAAAAATAACTTTTAATTAACTTTAAGATACTTAAAATCAAACAACCCTTTCGCCATGAAGTCCCTGTTTTTACTCATTCTGGGTCTTTTTTCCCGGATGGCATTTGCCACAGACCCCACCCCGCTTGAAATAGGAGCCAAAGCCCCTGCATTTTCTTTACCGGCAACTGATGGTAAAACCTATACGCTCGATGACTTCGCGAAGTATAAAATACTCGCGATTGTTTTTACCTGTAACCATTGTCCTACAGCACAAGCCTACGAAGACCGCATCAAGCAGTTGGTTACAGACTATAGCAGCAAGGGCGTTGGTATTGTTGCTATATCTCCGAACGACCCACAGTCCGTGCGCCTGGATGAGCTGGGCTATACTGACCTGAGCGATTCGTTTGAAGAAATGAAGATACGCGCGAAGAATAAGCAGTATAACTTTCCATATTTATACGATGGTGAGACTTCGGCTATATCTCGTCAATATGGTCCGCAGGCTACACCGCATGTATTTATATTTGATGATAAACGTGCGCTCCGCTATACCGGCCGCATCGATGATGGTGAAAAGCCAGGCACTGCCAAAACCCATGACACGCGTAATGCGCTCGATGCCTTACTCGCTGGTAAACCCGTGCCGGTAGAAAAAACAAAAACGTTTGGCTGCTCCATTAAGTGGCCTGACAAACGTGACTATGCCAACAAGGCGACTGAAGAATGGGCAAAAGAAAAAATAGCCATTGACGAAGTTGATATAGCCGGCATAAAACAACTGCTTAAGAACGATGGTATAAATTACAAACTGATCAACGTGTGGGCAACCTGGTGCGGACCCTGCGTTACCGAGTTCCCGGAATTTGTAAACATGAATCGCATGTATCGTAACCGCGAATTTGAACTGGTAACGATAAGCCTCGATGAGATCAATCGAAAACCCAATGCACTTAACTTCTTAACCAAGAAGCAGGCTTCCATGAAGAACTATATATTTAAGGGAGACAAGTATGCGTTTATGGAAGCGCTGGATAAGAAGTGGGAAGGTTCGCTGCCGTATACTTTATTTATTGCTCCGGGTGGCAAAATCATTTACGGCAAACAAGGATTGATTGAACCGCTTGAACTGAAGAAAATTATAGTTGAGAATATAGGGCGAATTTACTGAGTGATGTATAGTGCCGCTGAAAATATAGCAGCGGCACTATAGCAAATTACTTATCGAACAGGTCGGCCTGATCTTCGGAGCGTTTCAGCAGGTTCGCGTCTATAGTCTTGCTGGCTTTTGCACCCAGTTTTTTCAAGTCTTCTACCCTGCGCACCAGGTTTCCGCTTCCCACCGATAATTTTTTCATCGACTCTTCGTAGAATTTCTTGGAAGTTTCCAGGTGGCGACCGAGTGTGATCAGGTCTTCCGAGAAGCCTACAAATTTATCATAAAGATCACCGGCTTTATTCGCTATATCCAGTACGTGACGTGTCTGATACTCCTGCTTCCATGTATTCTTGATAAGCTGCAGCGAGGGTATCAGCAATGTGGGACTCACAAATACAATTCGTTTCTCAAGCGCTTCTTCGTATAGAGTCTTTTCACTTTGTATCGCCAGTATATAGGCCGGTTCGATCGGTATAAACATGATCACAAAATCAAGACTACCGTTTCCATCACCTCCTATATTTTTATGGTAATTTTTATCGCCCAGCAATTTCATGTGCTGACGAATGGAAGTAAGATGACTCTTGAGGTGAATGATCTTCTCTTCTTCTGTTTCTGCATTCACAAAATTGTTATAGGCTGTAAGACTGACTTTCGAGTCGATGATAACGTGTTTGCTCTCGGGCAACCGTATAATTACATCGGGACGAAGTCTGCCTTCAATTGTTGTGAATGATTCCTGTATAAAGTATTCGCGATCTCGTTCAAGTCCTGATTTCTCCAATATACTTTCCAGTATAAATTCACCCCAGGCACCCTGTGTTTTAGAATCACCGCGTAACGCGCGCGTCAGGTTCTCGGCTTCGCGCGTCATCTGTACATTTAGTTTTTGCAGGTTTTCAAGCTGCTCACGCAATGCCGAGCTTCGCGAAATTGTATCCTTGTGCGTTTCTTCTACGCGCTTTTCAAACTCTGTAATTTTTTCACCGAGTGGTTTCAGCAGATCATACAGGTTTGTTTTATTCTGATCGGTAAACTTTTTACTCTTCTCTTCAAAAATTTCGTTCGCCAGGTTCTTGAATTGAAGCGTGAATTTTTCATTCAGCGTTTCAAGCTCCTTGCGCTGATCCTGTAATTTTTCCTGCAGATTCCGGTAGTCAGCCTCGGATGCAGCCAGACTATTATTTGCTTCCAGCACTTTATGACGTTCGCCTTCAAGCTCGTGCTTGAGTTCATGTACCTGCTGCTGAAGTGATTTGTTTTTTTCTTGTTCCAGTAATATAGCAGAGCCGGCCGATTGCGCTTCCGCCGAAGATTTGAATTTAAAAACGAGCCACGCGGCTACTACACCGACACTAACCCCTACCAATAAAAAAATAATTTCCATGCGCTGTAAATATATGTTTAACAACCAACGTTGGGCAAATAGAATTCATTCTTTATCGCGACTTGATCGAAAACCAATCGGACGCTGTTGCTTCACTGCAGGTTCCAAAAGTTCCTTGATAACATCGTAAATATTTCGGATGTCCTCATTCTGCTGCAGGTCAGATGCTTCGAGCTTTTCAATTTTTGTTACCAGGTCGTGATACGAATTGATCATCTGGCGCATCTTTACAAATACACGCATGATCTGAATATTTACATCTACTGCACGCTTACTCTTCAACACCGAAGACAGCATGGCAACACCCTGCTCGGTAAATGCCATGGGCAAATACTTGGAGTGTTTGCCTCGTTTTGATTGTGAATGTTCATTGTCAAACTCATAATCGTTTAAGGTCACAAATTGTGACCTTAAAGAGTTCCATTCCTCTGCCGACAGCTCGAACATGAAATCATCGGGAAACCGGTCTGCATTTCTTTTCACAGCTTGCTTCAATGCTTTTGTAGGGACTCCATATAGCTCGGCAAGATCAGCATCCAATAAAATTTTTTGATCGCGTACAACATAAATTTTCCGGAAGATCTGCTCTTCCGGGCGAAAAACGGTTTTGCTCATAACGAAATAACTTTTAGCTATACTCTAACAGTGTAGGCTTTACCATACCTATTTGATAGATTTGCAATAATACAAATTCTAAGTTCTATGATCGAAACAATTAACTCCAGCCAGCAGGCAATTCTATTGGAAGACAAGTATGGTGCGCATAATTACCACCCGCTTCCCGTAGTTTTATGTAAAGGCGAAGGAGTGTTTGTTTGGGATGTAGAGGGAAAACGCTACTATGATTTTCTTTCTGCTTACAGTGCTGTTAACCAGGGTCACTGCCATCCGCGCATCATCAATGCATTAATAAACCAGGCGAAAGAACTTACGCTTACATCGCGCGCTTTCTATAATGATAAACTTGGCGTTGCAGAGAAGTATATCTGCGAAACATTCGGCTATCAGAAGGCATTGTTCATGAACAGCGGTGCTGAAGCAAATGAAAGCGCTATCAAACTTGCCCGCAAGTGGGGCTATACCAAAAAAGGTATACCTGATAATGAAGCTGTAATTATAGCGGTAAAGAAAAATTTTCACGGCCGTACTACAACGATTATATCTGCATCTACCGATCCTGATTCACGCAAAGGCTTTGGACCGTTCATGCCAGGCTTCGAAGTAGTAGCGTACGATGATGTTGATGCGTTGGCAAAGGCTCTTGCAAATCCAAATGTATGTGCGCTCTGGATTGAACCTATACAAGGTGAAGCCGGTGTATATTTACCTGCCGATGGATATCTGAAAGCTGCAGAACAACTTTGTCGCAAGCACAATGTTCTGTTGATGATGGATGAAATTCAAACGGGTATAGCACGCACAGGTAAAATGCTTGCCTCTGAATATGAAAACGTTCGTCCTGATTTGTTGATACTCGGTAAAGCTTTGTCCGGAGGCACCATGCCTGTATCTTGTGTACTTGCTGATGATGATATCATGCTGGTGATTAAACCAGGAGAGCACGGCTCAACGTTCGGTGGTAATCCATTGGCAGCAGCAGTATGTATAGAAGCATTGCAGGTAGTAAAAGACGAGAACCTTGCCGACAATGCCATGAAGCTTGGTATAGTTTTCCGCGAGCGTATGGAAGCGCTTCAAAAGAAAACAGACCTGATCACGTTGGTACGCGGTAAAGGGTTACTCAACGCGATTGTTATCAACGACTCACCAGACAGTAAAACTGCATGGAATATATGCGTTGACTTTTTAAAGAATGGTTTATTAGCAAAACCTACTCATGGCAACATTATTCGCCTCGCGCCTCCGTTGGTTATTACAGAGGAGCAGGTGCACGAGTGTTGTGATATTATTGAGAGGAGTATACTTGGTTATAAGAAGTAAGAAGACAGAAGTAAGAAGTAAGAAGGAAATACAGTATATAGAAGCTAGGTGCTTCTATATATAGCTATATGAAAAAAGGGCTTCCCGGTGGGAGGCCCTTTTCATTTTTACGTTCAGTATATTTTACGATTTCATTTTTTGGCGGACTACTTCGTAGATGGCTACGCCTGCGGCTACGGACACGTTGAGAGAACCGATTCTTCCTTTCATCGGGATCTTGGCAAGTTCATCGGCTTCACGAAGTAACGGGTCAGAGATACCATCTTCTTCGGAGCCCATGATCAGTGCTACTGGTCCCGTGAGATTTACTTCATACAGATCTTTGCTCGCTTTTTCTGTACACGCCACTACACGTATACCATTGTCGCGAAGCAGTTGCAACGTCTTCTTCAAATCCTTTTCACGACACACGGGTAAATGATTCAGCGCTCCGGCTGATGTCTTCATTGCATCGCTGGTAATCGGTGCATTTCCTTTTTCGCCTATAACTATTCCGTCAAGTCCGGCACACTCGGCCGTACGCGCGATCGCTCCAAAATTTCGTACGTCAGTTATGCGATCCAGCAAAAGAAAAAACGGCTCTCGCCCTTCGCTATAAGCCCGATCAATCAAATTATCCAGCGAAGCAAAAGATACTGCTGCCAGCAAACAGATAACGCCCTGGTGATTCTTGGATGACATGCGCTTCAGTTTTTCCAACGGCACAAACGTGAAGGGCACATTTCTGCTACGCGCAGTCGTAATGAGTTCTTTGATAAGATCATTGCTGAGTCCCGACTGGATCATAATTTTTTCAATCTCTTTGCCGGCAACAATTGCTTCCATTACTGCACGGGTACCGTAGATCATATCTGATTTTTCCATCGCAAGATGTTCGTGTTAAAGTATTTCTGTTTACACAAGGCGTGTAACAGCGTGGCAAATTCCACATTCTATTCCAGTTTTGAAAAAATATTGAAGCTTCTCTTTCAATATTCACTGATTATATTTGGCGTCTAATTTCATACTATGTCGATTAAGATCAGAAAGCAGGATGCCCTCAACTATCACATGCATGGGCAGCCCGGTAAGATTGAAGTTGTTCCAACCAAAGTATTGAGCTCACAGCTCGACCTCGCCCTCGCATATTCGCCGGGTGTAGCAGAGCCTTGCAAAGAAATTCACGCTAACAAAGAAGATGTTTACAAGTATACTTCCAAAGGAAACCTGGTAGCGGTTATATCCAACGGTACGGCTGTACTCGGGTTGGGCGATATCGGCCCCGAAGCTTCCAAACCGGTAATGGAAGGTAAGGGTGTACTCTTTAAAAAGTTTGCCGGTATTGATGTATTCGATATAGAGATCGATGAGAAAGATCCCGATGCGTTCATCAAGATCGTTAAATCGCTCGAGCCTACATTTGGCGGTGTTAACCTTGAAGACATTAAAGCCCCGGAGTGTTTCAAGATTGAGACCGAGCTGCGCGAGAAGATGAACATTCCGATCATGCACGATGATCAGCATGGAACGGCAATCATCTCCTGTGCCGCATTGTTGAATGCGCTGGAGATTGTCGG
>CAMLLI010000023.1 GCA_946480685.1 uncultured Flammeovirgaceae bacterium
GTATATTTACCCGTATACCTGTAACACCTATATATTCGATACGCTATATGTAGAACGTGGTAATGAAGCAACGTTTGATGCAACCTACAACATCACCGATACACTGCGTAGCTCCAACCCAACCGAGAACCCGGATCTGTACGAGATCAAAGAGATATTCTATACACTCAAGAACCCGAACTACGACAACATTACAGTTGATTTCATCTTAAGCAACGGAACGGAGCTTGACTGGGAAACGATTACCGGCACTGAGTGTGGCCCTTCATTTGACGGGCGATTTCCACGACTCTCGGATGAGACAGGTCCGCTGGAAGGTACACTTCGCTATAGCATGAAATCCGAAGGTCTCGCTATTGTATTGGGGTCACAGTCGTTCAAGCTGCGCGTTACGATTAAAGACCGCGCGCTCAACTCCTCGAATACAATAGAGACTGACTTTGTTACGCTTGAAGGAATCAAGAAGTAAAAAATCAGTCTCTCCTCTCCCGACAGTATTTTAAATACTTAGTATAAAGACGGAAATGTATCCGGATCAACTTCGTGCATGAGGGTATATACCGTCTCAAACACGTCTTCCGGATTTGGTTTTGTAAAGTAATCGCCATCGGAAGCGTATGCCGGGCGATGCTCTTTTGCCGTAATGGTTACAGGCTTGGAGTCGAGGTACTGATATGCATTCTGTACTTCAAGCACCTGCTGCATCATATAGCTGGTAGCACCTCCGGGTACATCTTCGTCTGCAAAGATGATACGGTTTGTTTTCTTCACCGACTCAACGATACGATGATGAATATCGAATGGCAGCAACGTCTGCACGTCAATCACCTCGCATGATATTCCGAATTGTTCCAGGTCTTCTGCAGCTTCCATTACCACGCGGCACATTGAACCATACGTTACAATAGTTACATCAGAGCCTTCTTTCAAAACTTCGGGTACACCGAGCGGCACGTTGAATTCGCCTATATTATCCGGTATTCTTTCTTTTAAACGATAGCCGTTGAGACACTCAACGATAATAGCTGCGTCATCCGACTTCAACATAGTGTTATAGAAACCGGCAGCCTGCGTCATGTTGCGCGGAGTAAGTATATATATACCGCGTAAGCTTTGCAGCATCATGCCAATCTGCGAACCTGCGTGCCATACTCCCTCCAAACGGTGACCGCGTGTACGTACGATCAACGGAGCTTTTTGTCCACCTTTCGTTCTATACTGCAAACACGCCAGATCATCTGACAATGTAGGTAATGCATAAATGAGATAGTCGAGATACTGCATCTCCGCTATAGGTCGCAAGCCGCGCAACGCAGCTCCTATACCTTGCCCGATGATGGTACATTCGCGAATGCCTGTGTCCGTTACACGCAACTCGCCATGCTTGGCTTGTAAACCGGCAAAGCCCTGGTTCACATCGCCTATTTTACCTACATCTTCACCGAAGGCTATCACCAGCGGATCGCGCGTCAGTGCTTCATCGAAGCATGCCTGCAATACTTCCCTTCCGTCTACAATGGAAGAGCTCTCGCTATATTGAGGTGGTATAATTTCAACCTTCAACGCAGCGTCATCGGATGTACTATATAAATGGGAGCTATAGCGATTATAGTTATCGCTCTCCGCAGCACGCAGCCACGCGATTATTTCAGTTTTTGCTTCATGATCTTCATCGCGGAAATAGCGAAGCGCTTTACGCGCAGCCTTCATCGTATCCAGACGTGTAGCATTGATCGTAGTGTTTAGTTCATTACGAAGTGTCTCAATATCTTCACTGCGGCTGCTCAGCTTCTGTGCTTTCTCCAATATAGCGGTAACGATGCTCTGATCTTTGCGCACATCTTCTGTAAATGCTTTCCACGCACGATCTCTTGCCTGCTTCGCAGACTGTTTCGCTTCTTTCTCAATAGCATCTACTTCTTCCGGCAACACCATTACTTCGTGAATGATCCACTCGCGCATCTTGCGAATGCAATCATGTTCGGCTTCCCATGTGAGTCTCTCTTTTGATTTATAGCGCTCGTGCGATCCGGAAGTGGAGTGCCCTTGTGGTTGCGTTAGTTCTTCTACATGCAGCAATACCGGCACATGCTCTTCGCGGCAGATCTTCTCTGCTTTCTGGTATGCTTCGAGCAGACCGGGATAATCCCAGCCTTTAGCTAATATAATTTCAAAACCTTTCTCGGTAGCAGTGCGCTGTAAACCTGCAAGTGCTTTTGATATACTGGCTTTGGTAGTGTGATACTCTGCCGGCACAGATATACCATAGCCATCGTCCCACACCGAAGTAAGCATCGGTACTTGTAATACACCGGCAGCGTTGATCGCTTCAAAGAACATACCTTCCGAAGTGGACGCATTACCAATGGTACCGAAAGCAATTTCATTACCGTTCACTGAAAAATTAGTATACTCTTTCAGCGCAGGGTTATTACGGTATAGCTTGGAAGCATACGCAAGACCAAGCAGTCGTGGCATCTGCCCTGCTGTTGGCGATATATCTGCGCTGCTGTTCTTCAGCTGACTGAGATTTTTAAATTTACCATGCTCATCGAGTGTTCGGGTACCGAAGTGGCCCGTCATCAAACGACCTGCAGTAGAAGGATCTGCTTCGAGATCTGTATGCGCATAGAGCTGCGCGAAAAATTGCTGCACGGTAAGTTCACCAATCGCGAACATAAAGGTTTGATCACGATAGTAACCTGAACGAAAATCTCCGTTGCGAAAAACTTTCGCCATAGCAATCTGCGCCACTTCCTTACCATCGCCAAAGATGCCGAACTTGGCTTTACCCATGAACACTTCTTTACGGCCGATGATACTGGCTTCCCTGCTTTCTACTGCGAGACGATAATCTGAAAGTATATCTTTCACTTTCGTCTGCGAGAATTTTGTCTTTGCTTCTTTTAATGCGCTCAAAATAATCCGGGATTAGGTGAAACCTGTGAGTTCAAAAATAGGGAATAGTTTTACCTTTCAAAAGCACCAACGATTGCAGTACCCTATTTTACAAACCGGGCTTACAAATTTTATTTCGGAAAAACTCATTCACCGGAATTTTACATGAATGATCGTTCACTTTACAACAAATTATTTCGAATAAAAATCATCTTCCATTCTCTCCTTTTTCATACTTGATGCAACTGTATATTTGCAGCACTCATTAACAACCTTATACAAATTATGATCATTGGCGTACCGAAGGAAATCAAGAACAATGAAAACCGTGTTGCCCTCACCCCTGCAGGAACGCAGGAGCTGGTAAAGCGCGGACACTCTGTGCAGGTTCAGAAATCAGCAGGAAACGGAAGCGGCTTTCTGGATGAAGATTATCAGAAGGCTGGCGCAACATTGATAGACAATGCTGCCGAGATTTTCAACAACGCTGAGATGATCATGAAAGTAAAGGAACCGATCGAGCAGGAATATAAACTCATTAAAAAAGACCAGCTTGTTTTTACATACTTCCACTTTGCATCGTACGAGCCGCTTACCAAAGCCATGATCGAAAGCGGTGCAACGTGTCTCGCATACGAAACGGTTGAACGCAATGACGGAAGTTTACCGCTGCTTATACCCATGTCTGAAGTAGCGGGAAGAATGTCGATACAGGAAGGTGCCAAGTACCTGGAGAAGCCGTTGAAAGGCAGAGGTATATTATTGGGAGGCGTACCGGGTGTTAAGCCTGCCAAAGTATTGGTGCTGGGCGGTGGTGTTGTAGGTACGAATGCTGCAAAGATTGCTGCAGGTATGGGTGCCGATGTAACGATACTTGATCTTAACCTGACGCGTCTTCGTTACCTCGATGATGTTATGCCGAAGAACGTTCACACCATGGTATCAAACGAATATAGCATTCGTGAACTGATCAAAGATTCTGATCTTATTATAGGTGGTGTATTGGTGCCGGGTGCAAAAGCTCCGAAACTGATCACGCGCGATATGTTAAAGTCGATGCGTCCGGGAACAGTACTCGTGGATGTAGCAGTTGACCAGGGAGGATGTATCGAAACGTGTCGTCCTACTACACACGAAGATCCTACGTTCATCATCGATGATGTAGTACATTATTGCGTAGCCAACATGCCCGGTGCAGTACCCTATACATCAACACTGGCGCTCACAAACGCTACACTTCCGTATGCTATACGGTTAGCAGGCCAGGGTTGGAAGAAGGCATGTCAGGACAGCCTGGAGCTGCGTCTTGGGTTAAATGTTATCCAGGGAGAAGTAGTATATAAAGCGGTAGCCGATGCCTTTAACCTGCCGTATACTGACGTTAAGAAGTTTTTATAACCAGGCATAGCCTGTTGAATATAAAGCCGCGGGCCTACGAATACCCGCGGCTTTTGTTTTAGAACGCGTTAACTTGTTGATAACTTAAAGTAAATTCTGAAGTAACCCTCACTTGGACTATCGCGTTTCTTATTCTATTTTTAGCGCCAAATAAACTCCGAACTACTCGGCATGGAAATATTCGCCCACGCGGAAACCTGGCTCGCCTTGTTAACGCTTACGTTTTTTGAAGTCGTATTAGGTATTGATAACATCATCTTTATTTCCATTGTTGCCAATCGCCTTCCGGTAGAAATCCGGGCCCGTACCCGTAACTTAGGTTTGATCCTCGCGCTCGTGGTGCGTATCATCCTGTTGCTTGGTATCACCTGGGTTATATCGTTCAAAGAGCCTTTGTTCCATCTTTCCGACATCATCGGAAACAAGCTGGTGCAAATGTTCAGTGATCATGATCATCCTTTCAGTGGTCGCGACCTCATCCTGATGTTTGGCGGTCTGTTCCTGATCGCGAAGAGTACACGCGAGATCAACCATGAAATGGAAGGTGAAGACGAACTTGACCAGGAAACAAAAGGTAAAGTCAATGTTACCGGTATCATTGTGCAGATCATTCTGCTTGACATAATCTTCTCGTTCGACTCGATTCTTACTGCGGTGGGGCTTACCAACCACGTTATCATTATGATTACGGCCGTAATTATATCCATCGGTATCATGATGATATTCTCCGGAGCCATCAGTGATTTTATCAACCGTCACCCTTCCATGGAAGTACTCGCTTTGGGATTTCTGATCCTGATCGGTTTCATGCTGTTCCTGGAAGGACTTGAATACGAAATACCGAAAGGCTATATATACTTTGCTGTAGCGTTCTCGTTGCTGATCGAGATGGTGAATATACGGGTACGTAATAATCGCAAAAAAGCAAAAGAGGAATTCCATGAATAGTGACGAACAATTACGTTATCCCATCGGCAGATTTACTGCCAATGATTCCTATACCTTAGAAGAAGTAAAGGCTAACATAAAACGGATCGAACTTGTACCTGCAAGCATCGAAGCACTTGCCGGCAAGCTTACGGTGAAGCAACTGGACACTCCGTATCGCGAAGGCGGCTGGACAGCCAGACAAGTATTGCATCACGTATCGGACAGTCACATGAACGCCTATATCCGCATCAAGTGGACTTTAACGGAAGAGACGCCTACCATTAAAGCATACGATGAGAAATTATGGGCAGATACGTTTGAAACGACAGCTGATCCTGCGATCTCATTGGCTTTATTAAAAGCTCTTCATGCTAAATGGACTGTATTGCTTAACGGTATTTCGAAAGAACAACTGGCAAGACAGTTCTATCATCCTGACTCAAAGAAACATGTACGGATCGACCAGGCTATTGCGAGCTACGCATGGCATGGAGAACATCACTTGGGACACTTGAAAATTGTAGCCGGCAAATAACAATACCTTGTCGAGTTATCAACCACCATTCTTTCTTTTTAACGCTCACCTCGAAACTATATATCCTGCGCTGCTGAGGCGGGTACCGTTGCAGGCGTATACACGCGAACGCATTGCTACACCTGACCACGATTTTCTTGATCTCGATTGGATTAAACAAGATGCCGGACGATTGGTCATCATCTCGCATGGCCTCGAGGGTAATTCTCAACGAAGCTATATCAAGGGCATGGCGAGAATGTGTCTGGCCAGTAACTTTGATGTACTTACCTGGAATTATCGCGGCTGCAGCGAAGAGATGAATCGTGAGCTACGCTTCTATCACAGCGGTGCCACCGACGATGTTGGTGTAGTTGTTAATCATGCTATTGCCTGCGGATATACTAACATTACGCTGATCGGATTCAGTCTCGGGGGCAACCTTACACTGAAATATATAGGAGAACAGCAACCTCCGAAAGAAGTAAAGAAGGCCGTAGCTTTTTCTGTACCGCTCGATCTGCATTCAAGCTGCATTCAGATATCACGTCCTTCCAACCGGATATACTCCGAACGTTTTCTGAAAAGTCTGAAGAAGAAAATTATTACCAAGGCAGTCTTTCGTAAAGAGCTTGACATTAAAGGTATAGATGCCATTGCATCGCTCATAGAATTTGACGATCACTTTACCGCGCCCATTCACGGTTTTAAGAATGCTGTTGATTACTATACGCAAAGCAGTTCGCTGCAGTTTCTTACCCGCATTACGATTCCGACTCTCATCATCAACGCACAGAACGATCCGTTCCTGAGTAAAGAGTGTTACCCGACAGCAACACTTCACGATCATCCTTTTGTAAGATTTGAAAGTCCTGCATACGGAGGGCACGTTGGCTTCGCTCAATTCAATAAAAATGGATTATATTGGAGTGAAGAGCGTGCGATGGAATTTATAAACGCTTAACTTGCTGGCTGTACTTACTCCGGCAAGTCATTAACTGTATGCATCACCTTTCAAAGCCCCTATATTTATGATCGAACGATACAGCCTCACCGCTACACCCGAAAAGATCAGCGAAAGGTTTTCGGTAGATATACCTGAGTTATTCAAGCCGCGCTACAACGCTTGCCCTACACAACTGATGCCCGTGATTACGTCAGCATCGCCACAAGGTATTTCTACGTTTTACTGGGGAACATCACCGGAGTGGTCCAAGAATAAATCATTAAGCGAGAAGATCATCAACACACCTGTTGAATATATAGCGGAGAAACCTGCTATAAAAAGAGCCATGATGACAACGCGGTGCATCATTCCGGCGGATGGATTTTATGCATGGAAGAAAGCCGGGAAGAAAACATTTATACCCTATCGTTTCATTTGCACGGATCAGGAGATCTGCTCCTTTGCCGGACTGTGGGAGGAATATGAAGACACCGATGGTAACGAGTTTCACACTTTTACCATGGTAACGTTACGCGCCAACAAAATGATAGCATCTATCTACGATCGCATGCCGGTAATACTCAGCAAAAAAGAAGAAAGTATCTGGTTGAATAACGAAAGCACAGAGGACGACCTCACGGCTATATTAAATGCGTATCCCGGCGAACGAATGAATCTATACTCTGTATCACCGCGCATCAGCGATGCGAAAGCAGATGTACCTTCGCTGATTATACCTGCACCGGCTTCTGATCAATTCGGAAATCTGACGCTCTTTGACTGATCCTAGAATCCGTCATCATCGTCTTTCTTCTCTTCCTCTACCGGTTCTTCCTGCGCAGGCTCATCCTTCTTCTTCCTGGATTTCTTTTCCTTTTTCTTCTTGGCAGGTTTTTCTTCCGTAGCAGCATCGTTGCCAGCCGGCTCTTCGGTTGATTTCTTTTTCTTTCTGCGAAACAGACCTTTCTTCTCCGGCTGAGCTTCTTCCGTTACAACAGGTTTCTGTTGTTCATCTTCATCAACATAATCGAAGTCATCAGCTTTTGGCTCCGGTACAACTTGCGTGGCTGTAGAGTCAGCAGGCTCTTCTTTCTTTTTCTTCTTGAACAGGTTCTTGAAGAATCCGAAGAAACCTTTCTTCTTTGCTTTGGCCGCCTGCTCTTTTTGTTCGGCTTGTCCCTGTTTGGCAAGACGTACATCCGGTAACACGAGGTAATCACGCAGGTACCACATATAGTTATCCTGCTCTACGTTGAATGTAACTTCGGTTACAATATACCGTGGAGTCTTCGGCACATATTTACCCGTAGCAGGGTCATAGATAAGACTATCCGGAAAGTCGTATTTCAGTACACGAACTTCCTTGTCTTTGCTGATCATGTAGACGCTGTCTTCTTCAACAGCCGCAGTGTCGCGCTCTACATCTTCAATATAAATACTATCAATAACCGAACGCGCTGCGAGGTCGAGTTCAGCACCCGGCACTACACCATCCTCGCCATCCATCCCTGCTTCAGGATTGAGAGAATCCGGCAACGTAACATATACCGGCTTCATCTCCACCGTCTGCATGCTTCGTATCTTTTTACGATACGAGGTTGGCTCGGCTATGAGATACTTATTTTTACTGGCAGTGAATACTTTAGGAGTTGAGTCTTCCTGGAAATAGCTGAACTTTTTACGAAGTTCGTTCTTATCGTAAATAAAGGCGCTCTGGTACGCAGGGCATATCATGCGCTGGGTACAGGCACTTAAAAGCAGGCAAGCACAAACAAATACAAAAAATGCCCTCAGCATGAACCGGGTAATTCAAACAAAAATAAGGATTTTAGTGGGAACTGAATCTTAATACGCATGAATTATCACGTTTTGAAAGTTATTCTTGCAGTTATAACGGCAGAAGGTCGTTTTTAGTGGAACGAGCTCCGAAAAAGTGCGCGATTTTTCAGCAAAATCTATACATCTGTACGAAACTCCTCCAAAAGTAGCAGCTTGTTTCTACACTCCTTCCAATCTTTGGTTTACCTAATCTTCTCTAGCCATGGAATCAAATCAAACCCTCGCCCTCGAAATCACGGACGAAAGCAACAGTAAAACTGACATCGACATTGCTGATGTTACCAAAGTGCTCGTCCTTTCCATTCTTTCATTCGGACTGTATAGCATCTGGTGGAAAATGCAATGGATGTGAAAGCAACACATCGGTAGAGACGCACTACCAACTTGTTACGGTATTTCTTTTGACTTTGCCAGAGTCGCGCGGGCATATAGGGCAAACTATAGCTGCGCCTGATAATACCAGGCATCTCCTATAGTATCAAAATAATCACCTGACATCATTTAATACATCTACACGAGAGCAATCCAAAAAAAACTGGGCTTATCAACGCGCTGTTTTTTTAATCTTTATAGTAACCTAATCCTAACCAACCATGGAATCAAATCAGATCCTTGACCTCAACATTACTGACGAAAGCAGTAGTGGTAAAATTGACATTGAACTTGTTGACGGCACCAAAGTACTTATCCTGTCTTTAGTTTCATTTGGCCTATACGGCATCTGGTGGATCTATAAATCGTGGCGTTTCTTCAAAGAGAAAGACGGCCTTGACATTATGCCCATAGCACGCGCTATATTTTCGATCTTCTTTCTTTACTCTTTGTTTGAAAACATACAACACTACGCCAGGTCCAACGGATATCAGAAAACTTACTCCAGCGGAGCGCTCTTTGCCGGACAGTTAATTTTCAGTCTTGCATCCCGACTGCCTGAGCCTTACTGGCTGGTGTCCATCATATCATCTTTCTTTATACTCGCACCGGCAAACGCATTGAATTTTGCGATTGCCAATTCAGAGCAGTACAATGCAACTACCGTATCGGGTTTTAACGGACGACAGATTGCCGTGCTCGTTATCGGTGGTATCTTCTGGATGCTCGTGCTTGCAGGCTTATTCCTGGCGCCTGAAACCGGCTACTAAGCTAAGTCTCATTCTAAGTCACTAACAACTCTAAGCAACTGAAGCTGTTCAAGGGTATATCTATACTATAGATGTCTCAGAACAACTTCAGTTGATCTTGTACCGGGTCGCGCCTTTCCCTTACAATCACTTCTCCAAAGTTAGAGAGCGATATACCCAGTAACCGTACTTTCTTATTATTCAGATCGGCTGCTGCTAAAAGCTGTTGCGCAATAGCGGCAATCGTATCTTTGTCATTAACACCCTGAAGAAACGACTGACTCCGGGTGATAATCTTGAAGTCGCTATATTTTACTTTTACTGTAATGGTTCGTCCCTTGAGGGTATAGTGATGCAGACGTTTACTCACGGTGATAGCAAGCTTATCGAGCTCGGTATACATTTCCTCCAGTGTGGTAAGATCGTACGCAAAGGTATCCTCTGCTCCTACCGATTTTGTTTCGCGATGCGGCTGCACTTCACGATCATCCTGTCCGCGTACAATCTTGTAGAAGAAGCGTCCGGTCTTACCAAAGTGTTTTACGAGTTCGTGTTCGGTTAATTTTTTAAGATCAGCCCCGGTATGCAAGCCCATCGCTTTCATTTTGGTTGCCGTTACTTTTCCTACACCAAAAAATTTCTCAACCGGGAGAGACTCCATGAACGACTGAATCCGTGAAGGACCAATGAACGTAAGGCCATCGGGCTTCTGCATATCGGAAGCGATCTTGGCAACAAATTTACTCACCGATATACCTGCCGAAGCCGTGAGTCCAAGCTCATCTTTTATAGCTTGCTTGATCAGGGTTGCAATCTCGATAGCAGAACCTATATTTTGTTTATCTTCAGTAACATCAAGAAAAGCTTCATCCAGCGACAACGGTTCAATGATATCGGTATACCGGTGAAAGATCTCGCGTATCTTTCCGGATACTTCTTTATAAACATCAAAGCGTGGTCGTACGAAAATTATATCCGGGCACAACTGCACGGCTCGCTTCGAAGGCATGGCCGAACGAACACCAAACTTGCGCGCTTCGTAACTGGCCGTGGCCACAACGCCACCCCTACCCTCTGGCGAACCGCCTACAGCAATAGCCTTTCCTCTATACTCCGGATTATCGCGCTGCTCAATAGACGCGTAGAAGGCATCCATATCAATATGAATGATCTTGCGAAGCCTTACTGCCGGTTGATTTTCCATGAGCGGACTGTTGCCGGCACAAATATACAGCGTGTTCTTTTACAGACGTTCTTGTTTGCATATATAGCTTTGAACCGGAGTGCGCGTCACCCATCTTACAACATCATGCCACCGGAAGCTTCTATGCGTTGCGCATTTATCCAGCGAGCATCTTCCGTACACAAAAACGCGATGACGCCTCCTATATCATCCGGCTCTCCCACACGACCGAGTGCCGTAACCGATGCGATAGCGGTTGTCGCTTCCGGATGAGACTCGAAAGTTGGTTTTGTAAAATCGGTATGAATAGCACCGGGCGCCACGGCATTTGCGCGTATACCACGTGATCCCAGTTCTTTTGCGAGGTATTTGGTAAACACTTCGATTGCGCCTTTCATGGAAGCATAAGCACTATATCCCGGGAAAGAGAAACGCGCCAGCCCTGTGGAGACATTAATGATGCCCCCGTTGTCCGCGAGCACGGGCAATAATTTTTGGGTAAGGAAATATACTCCTTTGAAGTGTACATTACAGAGTATATCAAATTGCTCTTCAGCGGTTGTGGCAATGGGTGCGGTATATTCTGTGCCGGCATTATTCACCAGGAAATCGAACGTATCACGATTCCAGTTTTTTTTCAACACCGCCACCAGCTGTTGTGAAAATACATCGAATGATTTTACCGAAGCTGTATTCAACTGCAGTGCAACGGCTGCCCTACCGGTACTTTTGACTGTTGCCACCACAACATCCGCATCTTCTTTACGATGATTATAGGTAATGATCACATCAATACCTTTGCGTGCCATACTTAATGCTGCATTCTTTCCGAGACCACGACTTCCGCCCGTAATGAGGGCCACTTTACCTGTTTGCATAGTTTTGTATTGCTTGATTTAACAATACAAACTTCGCCTCAGGCCGCTGTAAAAAATGGTGATGAGTTCAGGTTAAATGGTGACTACTTCAGTTTTTAACATCACCGCGTGGTATCTCCTCCACCAGCGCGTTTTGTTCTACACTCGCCAGTATACCTTTAATAATGGCACTCACTTCCTCGCAGCGGTTTACAATCATAAAGTGACCACCGTCTTTTATACTATAGTCCGGAGTACTGCCGCTTAACAGTTTGTCGCTGGTGCCATGAATGAGCACGGCATTGGGTAACACCGTTGTGTTCTCCCAGTTAATGATGTGATTGATGGCCCATTGCATAAAGCGTTCATCGGTTGAACCCAGAATGTCTTCCAGCAACGCACGCTCTTTTTTACTGGAAACTCCAAAGAGCCAGGCAATAATACCATACAGATCTTTCATGCGTCCCATCGGCATCAGCTTGTTGAAATTAACAGCGCCCATTACCCGATAGTGCAAGGGTATATCTTCCTTGGTTTTGGCCGAAGATATAAGTATAATTTTTTCAGTCTTGATCAGCTTTCCGATTTCGACAGCAACCATACCACCAAACGAAACACCGATGAGCACCGGGTTCTCAGTTTTAATCTGGTCGCAAAGTCTGGCCGCATAATGTTCTAACGTTTCGTCTTCTTCGGCACTGATCCATTTAAGACACGTTTTCTTATACGGCTGCAAATCTAAATATTCAAATACGCGCTCGTCAGCTCCGAGTCCGCTTACCAGGTAAATCTCTTTCATGTTCAAATATGCACTCTATATAATTTCATTCCCACAATAAAAATTATGAATATAGCTTTCAAACAATACGTTTGTAGAATAAGCAGTACAGTTTTAAGATCATTTTATGCAGCGGAAATCATAAAATCTACTTACATTAAACAACTCTATCCCAGGGGTGTACCCCATCCAAAAAAAGTGAAACAACTTACGCATAAAGGCTGGATCAATTTTGCTGTATCGCTTACAATAGTATTGATCATTCTCAACGTTATCATTACGCTTAACAACAACAGGATCATGGAAGAAAACCGCTTGTTGCAACGGCAGGCGGAAGAAATAAAAGTTACAGTCTCACAATTCGCCATCATCATTATTCACAACCTGGACCTCGGCATTCGCGGCTATGCTTTATTTAATCACGACAGGTACCTGTTCCCGATGCGTTTTGCTTTGCGCGATAAAGATTCACTCTTTCATTCCGTTGGAAATCTACTTCAGCAACAAGGCTACCCGCTCGATGAATTTTACCAGTTTAAAGATTCAACCGATGCCTATGCCGATCTTTGCGTACAGATGAAACAACAGATCGATGAAGGCAACATGGAAGAATTCAAACGATTATCGAATCAGGACAGAGGTTATAAATTATGGCTGCTGTACGAGCAGGTTTCTTCGAAGATAAACCGCTTTGAAGATGATATAAATAAACAGGCATTCAACAAGTATCACACCG
>CAMLLI010000024.1 GCA_946480685.1 uncultured Flammeovirgaceae bacterium
TAGTCTCATCGGTAACATTCATCGCATAGCTGGCTATCTTCCCTCCTGCTGCGAGTATATTGGCCACCGATTCCTCCAGCAACGGTGCGTTAACATCGGTTGCCACCAGAATGGCACCCAAACCGCGCGCAGCTCCGGTTACCAAAATCACTTTTCCTTTTAGCGTTGTAAGTTCTTTCATGTATATAGATTAACTTTTAATTGTCCATAATGCTTTCCGTAATATTATCCGATGTAAACGTTCTGTTGATGGCAGACTGAAATACACGCAGCCAATCGGATTGAAAACGCTCCATCGAAAATTTATCAAGTGCAGTCTGCCGTGCTCCTTTTGACAATTCTTTTGCTTTCCTAGAATCTTCCAGTAACGACTTCATTTTATCGATAAGGTAATTTTCATCCGTAGATATATACCCGGAGTAATCATTCTTAACCGTGATGGCCATTTCGGTTGTTGACAAACCAACAATGGGCATACCGGCCATCATCGCCTCGCATACTGCCAGCCCGAGACTGGTATAGCGTATAGGATTAAAAAAGAAACGATACTGCGAAATGAAAGCCGGCAATTCACGATTGCTGATCTCACCAAGGCCTCCAACTTCTTCCGATCCCATTCCCACTATATCAATCGGAATCTCTTCTCTTACTTTCAGAAATATATCCAGACCAAGTCGTCTGCCACGTTTCGCTATACCGTTGATCACTACAATGCCTTTCTCAAGCCGGCCATCGTATAGCATGCCCGGATCTGTTACTCCGTGCTCGATTACCACGGTAGGCGTATTATTGTTATTCCACATCAGGTTATTGAAGTGGGTAACATGTACCAGCAGTATATCCGGATCATTTACAATATGTCGTGTATCGGTTGGTACTTCGCGCGGAGGATCGTGTTCGAGGTATAGCTTAGGCAACGCTCGCTGCTCAGCCGAAAGAATTTCATACTGATCTTCCAGGTAATTCTTTCGCGATTGAAAAAGTATACAATCAAGTTCCAGATCTTTCACATCTTCCGCAGGCACACCAATCACATTCGCTCCCCATGGAAAACCGGGGGTACGTGCTCCATATCCTTCTTCCTTGCTGTTTTTATACGGCAGGTAAAATATACAGGGTGTTTGTGTGAGGTAATACAAGTAACTGCCATGTATATGCCATGTTAAAACCCGTATTGCATTTGCGTTGTCCATAAGCCTGTGGAGTTAAATTCAAGTATATAGTAATTCGTTGGGCACTACTGATTGTCTGTTTTCTGCTTTTATAGCAGGCGATAAAATATCATCTGCAACCTGAAGTATACTGGCAGCCGGTATATCCTGAATGAAAGAAACTTCATGCCGGCACGTTGTCTGCGGTTCAAACGGATACGGATCATTTGGTATAATACCACAAAGCGGACACGTCAATTGCCAACTGATAACCGGTCGATGTAGCGCGCGATTCAAGGGCGCCCAGTTAATAACGTTCGGTGCCCAGTAAAGTCCTATAGTAGGACACTGCACAGCCTGTGCAACATGCAGCGGCCCGGTATCAGGTGCAATCATGAGACTTGCCCGCGAAGCCAATGCAGCAAGTCCTCCTATACTAATGCCACATGCATTTATAGCGGAGCGTTGCATCCTGTTAATAATATCGTTTGCTATAGCATGATCAGCCATAGATCCCACAAAGACTACGCTTACATTTCTTTCTGCGAGTGAATCAGCGAGTGTGCTATAATTTTCCAGGGGCCACATTCTGCGTATATCATTCGCTACCGGATTTATCAGTATATAGGACTCACTTTCATGATCTATGTTGAAACGTTTTACTTCGTCCCAATCACCTGGCAATACGTGAACGGAAGGCTCATATATATCGGTTGTTGCACCAACTAACGTTGCTATTTCGAGGTAACGCATTACTTCATGCTGATAATAATAGTAGTGAATACTCCGATCGAGATTTGCCGCACCTTCACACCACGATCCTGCTGTGACCCTCGCTCCCAGTTGATTAACAAAAGCATTTGCCGAAAGACCGTTACCCTGAAAGCTGATGGCTATATCAAATGCTTCTGCACGCATACGAGTAAAAAAATCTTCGAGTGCATATATATCTTCATGCTGACCGTGTTCATGACCAACACCATGTTTTACAGGTACAACTTCCACACGATCAACCGGACTTCTTCCTTTTACCAGGAACTCATGCTGCCAGCATCTGCCGAGTAATACAATCTCTGCGTGCGGATAAGTATGTCGCAGTGCGTGAAGAGCAGGAAGTATCACCATGAAATCTCCCAGCGCACCCGCCCGTAAAACCGCTATTTTTTTTACGTTGTCTACTTTGTAAGGAGATACCATGAACAAGATTTATTAGGTGCGATATGCACTTCATAAAAATTGATGCCTTTAACGCACGAGTATAAACGCGAGAGCATTTGCGGACTTATTGTATCTTTTAGAACAGCAAGCGATGAAGTGGTGTAGCTTATATTGGACGTAAATCAAATCTGTTAAATCATGACTGACTCATCACAACTATACTTATATACTTACTCTTCTACTATGTAAGGCCCGGTAAATAATGAGTCACAACGTTACATCATCGCAGAGAAGGCATAGTATTTTAGCATTGTATCCCACTCGTTCATAACTATAATCACGCATGCTTCGAATAGCAACACTTAATCTCAACTACTACATCGAGAAGCATGGTCCGTGGGAGCTGCGGAAAAAACTGATCGTAGAACAACTTCGAAATATAAATCCACACATCATCGCGCTTCAGGCTGTTGCACGGCATCCTGATCAATATGAAGGAAAAGACCAGGCGCTTCAGCTATACGAAGCGTTGACTGGTTATCAATCGCATTACTTCCAGGAAGCACAAGCCGCTGCCGATGGCACGCAACAAGGCAATGCCGTAATTGCTGCTTTACCCATAATTGAAAAAAACTATCTGAAACTAACGATGAAGAGCGGACTGGACGACACCAATCATCGCATCATCACGCGCACATCGTTCAAGAGTAAAGATGAGACATTCGATCTATACAATGCGCATTTCTCCTGGGTAGAAGAACAGAGCACCCTAAATGCAGACGAAGCAGTTAAGTTCATAGAGAAAGGTCATTCAATGGCTGTGCTTGCGGGCGATCTGAACACAACTGCAGAAAGCACTTCTTTTCTTCCTTTCCATAAAAAGAAATTTACCGATGCATGGTATATAGCGCATAAAGACGAACCCGGCTATACTTTTGAATCGAATAATCCTTCCATTCGTATCGACTATTTCTGGTTATCACCTGCTATACAGGGAAAACTGAAAATCATAGAGATACTCGCGCCACCTCCGGATAGTCCTGCACGATTATCAGATCATCACGGCCTGGTATTGGAACTTGATCTTTAAAAAAAATCAGCAGGGAGTATATCGTGATATAAATATACTTCCCTGCATGGTCCTTCCTCAACAATTAACAGCATTTAGTCAGTGCGCAATGACTCCACCGGGTTGGTTCGTGAAGCGCGTATCGTCTGCGAGCCAATAGTTAACAAACCCAGCGCCAGCAAAATTACCGTCCCGGTAAAAACGGTTCCGAATCCAAACTCAACACGGTTTGGAAATTTCTGAAGCCACAGGTTGTTTACTACATAACTAAGCGGAGCACCGATCACAACAGCGATGGCCAGTACTTTCAGAAATTCACGCGAGAGCAGATATGCAATTCTGAAATTTTCTGCGCCCATCACTTTGCGTATACCAACCTCTTTCTTTTTACGCTCCGCAGTATACGTTGCCATGCCCAGCATACCCAGGCACGCTATAATTACCGAGAGAAAAGCAATGAACCCCAGTATTGTCACAATATCAAATATACCTTGATGTGTAGTGGCGAGTTGATCGTCAAAGAATTCGTATTGCATGGCGTGTGCCGGATCAACCTGTTTCCATTTGGATTCCATCTTTGCAAGAGTACCCATCAGATCCGGAGAAACGATTTTCACATTCGCATATACATAGTCTTGTTCATTCCGCATAACCAGTGGGCCTATATCATGCGAATTAATCAGGAGCTTATACCGGAAGTCTTCTACAACACCTACTACTTCCATTGGCTCATTTCCCCATTTGTTTTCGAATACCTGTCCTATAATTTCTGCCGGATGTTTATAGCTCAATGCATGTACCATCTGTTCATTCACAACGATATACCTGCCAGACGAATCCGTTGGTTCAGGCAGCCCCTTACCAGCGATAACTTTCAAACCCAGGTTGTCAATGAAATTTTCGTCTGTATGCAAAATGCCTGCCTCCAGGTAATCGCCCGCTTCACCGGAACGCCTCAGGTGCATGTTATTATTTTGACCGGTAGCCGGAACTATATTGGTTGCAGATATAGTACCCACACCCGGTATACTGCTCCATTCATTTGCTAACTTTCTATAGTCGTTACCCTGTAAATCTATATTCACAATGTTTGCTGATGCAAAACCATAGTCAAACTCCAGGAAATGTTTAAACTGGTTGAAGATTAAAATAGAGGTAGTGATGAAGAACAACGAAATAACAAACTGCGACACACTTAACACCTTACGCAGCCCTAACTTTCCTATACCTATACTTCCTATATTCTTCAATACACGAACGGGCTCATATCGCGCCAAGTGAAAAGCCGGATATATACCCGCCACGAAACCGGTAAGCAAAGCGAATGCTACAAACGAAATATATACTTCCGGAGAATCGGGCAGATCGAACTTCAGATGCTTGTTAATCCACAATCCTTTAAATGCAGGTTTTACAAAAAGAAGTAATAGCAATGCCATTGCCAATGCCAGAAATGCGGTGATAATGGATTCACTCAGAAACTGCACGACAAGTGATTTCTTATTGGCGCCTGTAACTTTACGCACGCCTATTTCTTTTGCCCTCGTGAGCGCACGCGCCACGGATAAATTAGTATAGTTGAGACAAGCCGAGATCATAATCACCAATGCCAGTATGCTAAGGAAATAGTAACCTTCCAGCGGCATGCGGTTGTTGGTATCATTTCCTTTCAGTCCCAGTTGTATATCTGCCAGCCTTTGAGGTTCAAGCTGCAAACCTTTTGCATGCTCTGCTTTCGTATTTGCATACTTGCGCTTTACAAGATCATGTAATGCCGATACAAGATCGTTCTCTGTCTTGTCGGGTGCGAGCAACGCATAGGTATAGGTTCTGAAATACCACTCCCAGTTGTTTGAAAAGTCTTCAACCTTCTTATCGATATATAGTTGTGACTGTGTAGAGACCGACATCAACACATCGAACTTCAGATGCGATCTATACTTTTCAACATCCATAACACCAGTCACGGTAAAACTTCCCCACGGAACAGCCGCATCGCCCCCGCCACGCTGTGTAACCGGAAACGGCAATTTACGATCGGCAAACTCAACAACTTTACCAATGGGATTTTCATCGCGGAATAACTGGTGCGCCAATGCTTTACTAATCACAATGGATTTAGGTGCTTCTAGGGCTGTATACTTGTTTCCTTCCTCCAGGTCGAAACTGAATACGCGAAAGAAAGCCGGGTCTGTAAAATACCCACCGGCCTGGATCACTTGCTCATGGTAAGTTATATCTCCGCCTACACCGGGTGTAAGATTGGTAGTCTCCTCTACAACCGGGTACTCTGCTTTAAACGTACTGGCTAGTGGAAACGGACTTGTTGCATACGGCCGCTTTGAACTTTCCTGGCCGGAAAGTATACGGTATATACGTTCTTTCTTCTCGTGAAACTGATCGTAACTTCGCTGGTCTGCAAGCATGAGCATAACCAGCATGCACACCGACATAGCGACCGAGAGACCGAATATATTGATGAACGAAAATGTTTTATACTTCCGGATATTCCGGAGGCTCACTTTGAAGTAATTTTTTAGCATACCATAATGCTTTATAGTGTAATGAGGTTGTGATGGTTTAATGATACCGGGTCTGCAGAGCAATACAACATCGATGATAAAATTCACGTCAGCTTTTCTTTTACCTGTGGCATCGCATCGCTCATAATAAAATTCCATCAGATCGCCTTCGATGGAATCTTTTAATGCCGGATGACAAAACCACCGGAAGAAGCGCAGGAAAAAACGTGGTGGCGAGGGTCTGTTGTTTTCAATCATCTGTATAACTTCAGCAAATCCGTACTTCGGAGATAATTATTTCCTATTTGTAGTAATAACATCCGTGCCAAAGCTGAATTGCTGAGGAAAACCGCGTATACGCGAAATATACCCGGATAGATTGTTCAAATCCGTACAACGCACTGAACCGGGGCGGTCAGTTACCGGGAAGGCTGCAACAGCCTATAGGCAATATTGCTTGTTAGTTCAGACGGCTATATTTACTCCTGTACTGCACAGGCGAAAGACCGGTGATTTTTTTAAACGTTACACGAAATGCTTTACTATCGGTATAGCCTACTTTATACATCACTTCATTTATATTCTCACGCGATGATTCGAGACTCATTTTGGCAGCTTCTATTTTTACCCGTTGTATATACTCTACGGTGGTGTTGGATGTTGCACGCTTAAATCTTCGTTCGAGATTTCTGCGGCTTAATGCTAACATGGAAGCCAGCTGATCTACTGTAATCTTCTGCTGAAAGTTCTGTTCAATAAACTCCTGTGCCTTTCGTACCGGTACATCTTCATGATCTTTCTGTCCGCTGAAAATTGTAAATGGCGACTGACTTTTACGGTCCACTTCAATCTCAAATACCTTGGCGCATAACACGGCCATTTCGCGGCCAACGTATTTTTCAACGAGGTATAGTATAAGATTCAAAAACGAATACGCACCTCCGCTGGTATAAATGCCGTGTTCATCGGTGATTACTTTTTCTGCCACGAGATTTATTTCCGGGAACATCCTTCTGAAATCGTTGGCCATTAGCCAGTGCGTTGCGCAACGCTTCCCCTCGAGCAGTCCGGTGGAAGCCAGTATAAATGCACCAACACATAAACTCGCTACTTCTGCTCCGCGTTTGTATTGACCTGTAATCCACTGGATCATATCCTGATTCTCACGTATCACCTTCCGCTGGTCACCATGCACGGCAGGTATAATAATCAGGTCTGTCTTAAACGACTCACGAAGGGTACGATGCGTATTGAGTTTATAGATACCATTATCAAGAAGTGTCTCGCGCTCCTGTCCTACCAGTTCAATTGTAAAACCCGGCTGCTTGCCATCGCGCTGCAGAAACTCGTTTACGTGTGTGAATAGTTTATAGGGGCCTTCAATGCTTCCTACTACAACATCGCCTTTCGGTACCAATACAGATATGTGTTTCATATACATTCGTAGTTGTTAAACATTTGTCCATACGCATCGTATGGTAAATCAAAGTTGAGGCAAATAAATGTCGCGATCAACCCCAGAGATTGCCGTAATTACCCCCGCTCGGTTTACATAAAGGACTATACATTTCATGTCTCAATATTCTATTATATGGTATCACAAGTATTCAACCGGTTTCTCCTGATGGTCTCATTTATAATACTCTTGTCGGCATGCACCACAACAACACCCGTGACGGGCATCGACCATGCTGCCGATAATGATCTCTCACGCGGTTCGCTAAAAAATGCAGGGTTCGATTCCGTTAGCATCAACGCGATGACACACGCCATAGCTCAGCAGGAGTATCCGAATATCCACAGTGTATTGATCGTTAAAAACAAAAAACTGGTATATGAACAATACTTTCCCGGTGAAGATGAAATATGGGGAACCTCCATCGGAAAGATAAATCACACAAAAGACAGTCTGCATGATGTGCGGAGTATTTCGAAGAGTGTACTGTCGGCATGCATCGGTATAGCTATAGCGCAGGGAAAAATAAAGAGCGAAGATCAGAAGGTATGGGATTTCTTTCAGGAATATAGTGACCTTAACTCCGGAGAAAAATCGAATCTGACGATCCGCCACTTGCTAACCATGAGCAGCGGACTGGAGTGGAACGAAAATATACCGTACACCGATCCGGCCAACAGCGAAATTCAAATGGATAACAGTGACGATCCGATTCGCTATGTGCTCAGTCGACCACTCGCAGCAACACCCGGCACTACCTGGAATTACAACGGAGGCTGCACACAAGTACTGGCAGCTATGCTTTTTAAAGTAAGCGGAATGGAAGCTGATACATTTGCCAATCAATATCTTTTCAAGCCGCTGGGTATATCTACATTCTTCTGGACAAAGCTTACAGCTAAAGCCGGAAGAAAATCGGTACCGGCTGCTGCATCCGGATTGAGACTGCGTCCGCGAGATATGGCAAAGATCGGTATACTCTATATGCAGGGCGGACGATGGAAGGGGAAACAGATTATTACCGAACAATGGGTAAAGAGCTCACATACGCCCCAGGCAGCACGTCCTGATGGCGGGGGCTATGGTTATCAATTCTGGACCTGGACAATGTCGGTTAACAATACAAGTATACCCGTGGCAGTTGCTGTGGGCAACGGAGATCAACGAATATACTTTGATCATGAACATGACCTGATGGTTGTGATCACCGCTGGCAATTACAACCTGTGGACGATCAAGAAAAATGCAGATGCGTTGCTGAAAGAGTATATATACCCTGGGCTCACGTTATAAAGACAGATATACCAGGAAGATATATCTGTCTTTTCTATAGGATTTTATTTTACTACGGATACCTGCTCTACATGATTTTTGAGCAGTGAGCCGATAAGTTCTGTCCAGCCCATTTCGAAGTTCTTCTTTGCAAAGCTTGGATTGTCTTGTGGGAAAGTCTCCAGTCCTTCGTGCGTTAACTTCAATCGTGTTTTACCACCTTCGGGAAATAACTCGAACGTAACAAACGAGTTTCCAGTGAAGCCATCGTAACGCCAGCTATAGGTTAACTTCTTATTAACGATCACCTCGGTTATTTTGCAGAGGTGTAGAAACGTTTTGCTGCCATCGTTACCTTCAAACTGAAATTCAAAACCTACTTCAGGTTTAAACGCTGCTATATCAAAATACCATTGCTTCATTTCATTTTTATCGGTGATGGCTTTCCATACGCGCTCTACTGGAGCGTTGTATACACGTTCGATTACAAAAGGTTCGTTCTTCATTTTCGTTTCGTTTTTTTGGTTGACTTTGATTTAAGGGATGCAGCTGCATCCCTGTTCAAAAAACGTTCGAGCGCATCAAGTTTGCTCGTCCAGAAAACACGATACTGTTCGATCCAGTCCGAAACCTCTCCGAGCGATTTCAGGTTGGCTTCACAATACCGCTCCCTTCCCTGTTGCTTGATAACAACAAGTCCGCATTCTGTAAGAATTTTAATGTGCTTCGAAATAGCCGGCCGGCTCACATCAAAACTCTCGGCTATAGCATTCAGGTTCAATGACTGATGAGCAATCAAATTAATGATCTCCCTGCGCGTGGGATCAGCAATGGCCTGAAAAACGTCTCTTCTCATAGGTACAATAATTACGTAACCGATCAGTTACAAATTTATATGATACCGATCGGTTACACAATTTTTAATTCAACTTTTTTAATGTCGTTCGGATCTGACCAGAAGAAAAACAAGACAACATGTAAACTTTGCATGAATGCGTTATTTTTGCAACCCAAATCCCACAGGCATCATGGCTATATTTCCAACGCAATACTCCACCTTGTCATCTGCTGCGCTAAAAGATTCCATTGAGAAAAATTACGGACTGCAAGGTCTTTCCTGTCGCTATTTACTGCGGGGTGTGAGTGATACCTATATACTGGAGAATGCAGCCGCTAAATATATTCTGAAAATATACCGCGGCTCGCACCGGTCGCTCGGTGAAATACAGGGAGAGATTGAACTGCTCGCGCTGTTAAAGGCAGGAGGCGCCAAGGTAGCAGATGCTGTTGCCGACCGGCAGGGCAATACCTATCAGACATACAACGCTGCAGAAGGCACGCGGCATGGTGTTCTGTTTCGGTATGCACCTGGCAAAGTAATTATGGACTTAACCGAAAAACACATGGCGATTGTCGGGCATGAAATGGCTTTCAATCACAACATCACTTCGTCCATAAAACTATCATACGAACGGAAGCCTTATACCATCGATACAACGCTGACGCAGCCTATAGCCGTGCTGGAGCCGGCCTTTAAAGATTACCCGGAAGGATACAGTTATATGAAAGATACCGCTGAGCAGGTAGCCCATGCGTTGCAAGCCATGAATACCGACAGCTTTAACTACGGCTATTGCCATTACGATTACCTGCCCAAGAATTTCCATTTCGATGAGCACGATACGCTTACGTTATTCGATTTTGATTTTGCCGGACCGGGCTGGCTGGCGAATGATCTCGCGTCTTTCACCGTATACCTATATTTCTATATAGCGATGAAGAAAAAAACAATCGAAGAAGCAAGAAGAGATTTTAAAATAGTGCTGGATGCCTATCGGAAGGTGCGTCCGATTACTGACGAAGAAATCAACGCTATACCGTTGCTGGGATTTATGTTCTGGACTTTCTACTTACGTTTTCAATATGAAAACTTTGACGACTGGTCTAATACGTTTTTTGGTCCGCGATTTTTAAGAGAGCGTATTGCCACGATACAGCACTATGCCGAAATTATACCTCAGCTCATTTAATGCAGGCAGGATAAAGTGGAAGTGGAAAACCTTCTGCAAAACTCTATCGCGCAATACGCCTCAAATCTTTATATATACCTATACATTACTCCAACTCCAGTTTCTTACCCATTCCGGACACAGCCGATACGTTGAAGAAGCCCACAGCTTTTGTGCCGTTGGGATTGAGGTTTGTAACGTTGGTTGAGACATTGGCCAGCGGTGTTGAGAACAATTCGGCAAAACCACCAGGCCTGTCGGTTTGAATGATCACCTGGTTTAAAAAGTTATAGGCTTCCAGTGTGATCGAGTGTATCTCTACATATACCGAATCGCCTGGCTCATAGGGAGACAACGGCTCATCGTTTTCATCCTGTTCATCCGGATTTACGCTGCGCAACGGAGGCAGAAATGTAACACCATCAAAGTTACCACCGGCAGTAAAGCCTGCATCGTATGCTACGTTTATCTCGCTCGGCTTGAGCAGTGCTACACCGTTCTTATAGGAGCGTATCCAATACGTATCACCTTTACCAACCGGATCAGTTGCCCAGAATTCAGCGGTATAGGAATCATCCGGATATTGCGGATCATTTTCTTCAAATTCAAATGTTACACTATCGATAGCCACGGTGCGGTTGATGCGCGAAGTTGCCTCGAATGTTTCTGCGCCTACCTGTACCGTTAGTTTATAGTTACGACCAATGGTGCCGAATACTTCTGCACTGGTAGCATCTGTTGGCGTCCAACGATATGTGCCGGCTGCATTCGCATCTTCACTAAAAGTAATTTCTCCTCCATCATAAGTAACGACTACAGTAGCTCCTGACACACCGGAGGGCAATGTATTCTCAAGATAGGGTTGTGTCCACGAAAGTCTCACCACCTGGTCTTCTACTTTGTTGGTAAACCATGCATCAACTACCAGTTTCGGATCAGCATCTTCGAGATCCGGGTTGATGGTTTCCTCGCAGGAGTAAAACAATGATGCGGTGACGAACAGAACGAAAAGTTGTTTATGAAATGATTTTATGAACATGCTTCCTAGAATTTAAAGTTGTAAGATATAGCGGGCACCATGCTTCCGATGATGGAAAGTTGTGTTGCTTCTGACTGAAGCGGCTGTCCTGCTGCCACACGCTCATTCGACTGAGAGAAATATGTGGAGAATGCATTCTTACGGGCATAAACATTGTATACCGAGAATACCCAGTAGTCGCGGTTCTTTCTCTCTTTACCTTTGCGACTATATTCTCTTCCTTCCAGGCGGAATGACAAGTCCAGACGATGATAGTTTGGCAGGCGTACATTGTTACGTGAACCACTCGCATTTTCCGGAATTAATATACCCTGCATTACATAACGGGAAGTCGGGAATGTAGTCGGTGTACCGGTAACAAAAACAAAATCTGCCGACACTGACCAGCGCTTGCTGATGTCATAGAAAGCAGCCACCTTCACGTTGTGTGTCTGGTCGTAGCGGGCGGCATACCACTTATTGTTATTTATACCGTCTACTTTCAATTCAGTTCTTCCCCAAGTATAGCTTATCCATCCGTTGAGGCGACCTTTCTTTTTCTGTACATAAAATTCAAGACCGTACGCACGGCCTTTACCGCTCAACAAATCACCTTCCAGGTATTCATTAATTAAAAGGTCGGCACCATCTATATAGTCAATCTGATTTTGTGTCTCACGATAGTATCCTTCTACAGAAGCTTCCCATTGCTTGGATTCACCGATCGAACGGAAATATCCCAAAGTATACTGATCGGCAATTTCCGGTTTGATGTTGTTAGAAGAAGGTGTCCACACATCCAGCGGGTTTGATGCTGTTGTATTGGAGATCAGGTGAAGGTACTGCACCATGCGGTTATAGCTTGCCTTTACTGAACTTGATTCCGAGAGACTTGCTTTCACAGACAATCGTGGTTCGAAGTTTCCATAGTCTACTATAGATTTACCACGCTTGTATGTTGTTTCAGAAGCTACTGTTCTGCGCTTGCCGGGTATCGTATCGTTATAGGTATAGGTTGTACCCGGACCAAAGTACTGGAAGTTAGAGTAACGAATTCCATACTCAACGGCCCATGTATCGTTTATCGTAAGGTTGTTATTTATATAGATAGCAGTCTCGAGGTTATATTTCTTATCGAGACTTATATCGGTAGGCTGTCCGTTGGAGATACCTTTTGCATTGGCCGGCTCAAAGAAATAGTAGATCGCTTCTGCACCAAAGTTTATCTCGTTGTTACTGTTAACGAAGTAGCTGAACTCAGGCTTGAATATAAAGTTAGAGATCGATGAGTTCCAGTTAAAACGGTTACGCGCGTCATCACCAAACTGGAGCTCATATTTATAGCTGCTATATACTCCGGTTATGTTCGAAAAGAGTTTTTCATTGAACAGGTGGTTCCAGCGTACAGTAGCCGTAGCGTTGCCCCAGTTAAAGCCTTGATTTTCGTCAAAGTAAAAATTGTCACGACCGAAATATCCCGATAGGTATACACGGTTCTTGTCGTTGATTGAGTA
>CAMLLI010000025.1 GCA_946480685.1 uncultured Flammeovirgaceae bacterium
GTTTAAAGGTTTTGTCGTTTAAGTTATAAGCGCCCAGTCCGCCACCGGTTCCGATCCACAACGTATTATCTTTGTCAATGGCCAGTGCGTGCACAACATTGCTTTGCAAAAGATTGGTAGACTCCGTGCCCGAGAAAATGTTTTCTACTGTTCGTGTATCCGGGTTATAGGATAATAGACCATTACCATAGCAACCTAACCACAACTGTCCTTTCTTGTCTTCTGCAATGGCGCGTACATCAATGGAAGAAAATATAGATGCATCTTTACTAAGTTTGAACGTCTTGCTTGTTTTATCCAGTACACTAAGGCCACCACGCGTTGCCCCTACCCATATATTTCGTTTGGAATCTTCAAAGAGAAGCGACACGCGGTGTCCTAACGGAACCGGTGCATCGCCGGACGAACGCGGATAGTGTACAAACAAATCGTTCGTTTCATCGTAGCGATATATACCATGCGCCAGTGTTCCAAACCACAGGTTGCCGTTGTAATCACGGAGTGCGCTGTATACTACATCATCACCAATGCTTCCGGGTTTTCCATCAGCATCATAGTGCCGCAGTAATTTTCCCTCGGCCGAAAATTTATAGATGCCCTTGGAATCTGTGCCGGCCCATATATTACCATCGTCATCGTTACACAAACCATAGAAAGGAACCATGCTCTCGGCTGCACCAAAAATCCGTTTCACCTCCACCTTCATGAAGTTCTTTTCTTCATTGCTCACCATATATATACCATCGCCATGCGTGCCGATCCAGATATTCTTGTCGCGATCCTGGAATATCGACCGGATGGTATGCTGCGAGATATCAAATGCATCCAGCGCAGTAACATGACGCGATGCTAAACGCTCTACGTTGCGTCCATCGAAGTCCTTGAGATTTACGGTATATATACCATTGCCCTGCGTACCGATCCAGAGCGTTTTATCTTTGTCCTCCAGCAATGAAAAAACACCCCGCTGCGAAGGGAGTATCGTGTCAAGCAAAACAAATTTACCTTCGGCGCGAATGAACAGCACAAGTCCTTTGGTGGTGCCGATCCAGATGTTACCCAGGTGATCTTCCAGGAAACATTTTACGTACTGCGAAGGCAAAATATCGCTGGCGGAATAGGCTGTTATCTTTTCAGGTTCTTTCCCTTCGCGTATGCGGAATACATCGAGGCCGGTGTTCTGTGCACCCGCCCATATATACCCATAGCTGTCTTCAAAAACTGTGATGGTAGCAGTACTGTTCAGCTTGAACGTTTGTGTTGTATCATAGGTATTCGTAGACGGGTAGAATACACCAATACCACCAAAATACCAGCCGATCCATAATTTACCGGTACTGCTTTCGGAAATATAGGACACATCGTTGTTGCCGTTCTTTTTCGGATTCAGAAACACGGTCCACTTTTGTGTAGACAGATCAAATTGGTATAGTCCTCTTCGGGATGAAACCCACAATCTTCCTTGTGAATCTTTGAATAAGCGTTGCACGAAATTATCATGAAACTGATTCGGCCCGCTCTTGTCGAACTTGAACACCGTGAACGCATAACCATCGAAGCGATTCAGACCATCATCTGTAGCGAACCACATCCAGCCCTTGTCGTCCTGCGATATACTGTTCACTACCGCCTGCGACAATCCGTCTTTTATACTATACCGTTTGATGATCTTGTCGTGAATAGGCTGCGCAAAACTCTCAAGTGAAAATCCACACGTGAGCGTCAGCGCCATCCCAACGAAGAAGCGAAAAAGATATTCAATCCGGTACATACCCTCAAGATATTAAATCGCCTTGTCAATTGAGAACTTCATTCCTGCAAAGGCTTTTTTAGTTGTCCAATCGGCCGGAGGAGTATTCCAGAATTCATCATCCGCCGGCAGTCCGAGCGGAAGAAATGCAACGCTGCACAAATATAGGCTGCCGGTTGAAATATAGGACTCGCCAATCTCGGGTTGATGTCCTGCCAAACCAATCGTGAGCCATCCGTTCGAATCAAATGTACCAGATGCTTCCAATGTAGTTTTGATCACTGCAGTAAGCGCACTGCGCACCTGCGCAGGTTTGATAGGTGACGGCAACTGCTTTTGCAAAGCTACCTGACTCAACAGTTGAAACGCACCACAACGATATGCGAGCGACCGACCTACCGGTGGAAATGTTCCTTCCGGAGAAATGAGTCGCTCCTGGATCTCCGCATAGCGCTGTGCACGCCTGAGTACCCGGCCAGACAATTCCTTACCGTCATTCTTTACTTCATTTAACACCTTCACGATATCGAGCAGCATTGGTTGAATCACAAAACTATTGTAGTAGTCGAAGTGAAAATCAGGACCATCGCCATAGATACCGTCCCCTTTATACCATTCTTCATGAGACTTCAACGCATAGTCTATACGCACAGCATCGTAGTCGTTGGTAAATTTCAGGAGTGCAGCTTCGATCATGGCGCTGAAGAGAAGCCAGTTGGAGTAATACGGTTTTATAACACGTGTTGACCGAAGCGCTGCGACAAGATGCTGCTGTGTTGTCGCATCCAGATTTCCCCAGAGTTGCCTGGGTGCACGCAACAGTGCATGCGCGAGAAAGGCAGCATCAACCAGTGGTTGTCTCAACTGCGTGAAGTTCATATAGCTCTTGGCTGTAGGCGTAACGGCATGCTGGATCGCTTGCGTGGACAACGTGATAAACTTCTGTCGAAGCTGACCTTCCTTTGTTTGATCAGCTCCCAACTCAAGCCAGGGCGCGAGTCCTGCTAAACTTCGTCCCAACGCTTCGAGGTAAGTAACTTCTTTTCGCGAAGACAGTTCGCCCTCCACACATTCCACCGGCATCAGTTCCTTGAGGCGGTCCTGTTGCAATGCAGACAGAACCGGCTCGGTAACACGTGTCACCATACTGACCCAATACTCGCGATCTGTACGCGGGTCTTTGAGATGTGACTCACGTTGTTTGAAACTCAACAAAGGTGCTAACGTGCTGCCGGCTCCCAGCAGCGAAAAGCCTTTTAAAAAATTTCGTCTGATCATTTCTTATGGTTCATATATACGCAGATATATAGCTATATATACTGCGACCTACTTCATTTTATAGATTTCGCTTCCGGCCAGCAAAAACGCACCGGCACCATACTCCTGGTAATTATCAATGGTAACTTTATCGGGCGATGCACCGATCGGTTGTACCCACTGTAATTTACCTTCTGTGGTGACGTATTTATTAAGCCCCTCCCATGCATTTTTGACAACCGGTAAATATTCTGTTTTATCCAGCAATCCCTGGTTTATTCCCCACGCGAGTGCGTAGCAGAAAAATGCTGAGCCGCTTGTTTCCGGGTGCGGCACTTCGGTCTCATCCAGCAAACTCGGACGCCACAAACCATCTTTACCTTGTAGAGTCTTCACCGATGCTGCCATCTCTTTCAGCAATGCTATATATTTTCCATAGGCAGGATTGTCTTTCGGCAGCACTTGCAGCACGCGTACGGTTCCGGCCATAACCCAACCGTTACCGCGCGCCCAGAATGTTTTTTTACCCTGCGGTGTCTTCTTGTTAAAGTATGATTGGTCGCGATAGAAAAGATGTTCCTGCGGATCGTACAGAAATTCATGTGCATCCCAGAACATGGTGTTGAGAAAATCAATATAGCGCTGATCGCCCGTAGCCACTGCTAATTTAGCAAGCACGGGTGGCGCCATAAACAAGGCATCGCACCACCACCAGTCTTCTCTTCCCAACCTTGGATTGGCAATAAGCGAATCAAATGTTTGTCGTATATGGACAATCATCTCCGGATTCTTTTTAAGATCATAGATCTCCAGGTATGTTTGTCCTTTGGCATGATCGTCTGCGTGCCGGAGACGCTTTGCTAATTTCCATTGAAATGATTCCGACCAAGCGGTAGCAGCGTCCAGGTATTTAGCATCGCGTGTTGTATGATACGTTGCCATAACACCGGTATAAAATGCAGCGCGTGCCCAGTCATTATCATTCTTGGCATTGAAAGATACCGGATTCGCCAATTGCCAGTCACAAACCTTACGCATTTGCGACAGTATACTTTTCCTGGAAAATACATCGGCTACCATAGCGGCCAGCAAGCCTGACGTTGTCAGTACAACAAGCATCATCGTTCCGACTATGACCAGGTTCCGTTTCTTTTTTGTGTTACTACGATTCACGTTTATAAAATTTAATGTGACAGAAATTCCAATTATATCAGTCTAAACAAATATACCCGCAGCCTATACTGCAAAGAAGTTGTTTTATGCTATAGCGCGGATCGCTTTGTATTCGCAGGCGTTTTCCAATATATAACTTAAGATTCTTATATCCGACCTGTAGTATCCTATTCCGGATAACGTTCCGGCCTTCCCCATTGCCTCCATAAACGATTCAACTCGTCTGGTGTAATGCTGATCACCGCTCCGTGCCGGGGATGAAAGTCCATGGACACTGACTCCACCAATGTAAACGAGTCCAGCGTTTTACTCTCGGTAAATTCATATCGTCCACGGGTATATACATCGTACATCAAGATATAGCGATCGGAGTTGTGCAGTTTGAAAACACAGGCTCCTTCCACCGCATCCTTTGTTTGTTGCAGGTATCCCTCGCGCTCCAACCATGTACCGGAAGTCAACGAAGAAGATGTAGCATGTTTGATACCGTTACCATGACCTTCAGTCTTATAGAATAAATGATATACTCCATCTTTTAAAACAATATCACCATCAATACACGATTTTCCATCCGAAGGAAAGAACAGCTGTTTCGGCTCTGTGGCGAGATCGGTAAACGCTTCGTTCGCATACGCATAGTATATAATGTCTGCGCCTTTACGACCGTGCTTCATCGACCAGTATACCATATACTTCTTCGCCTGCGGATCATATATAGTTTGAGGTGCCCATACTCGCAACAGACTGTCCTGACCCGAAAATCGTTGCTGGATGTTGATCACGTTGGATTGCCAGTGTACCAGGTCATTCGAATTCATCAGCACCATAGCGCGATTGGAGTTCCAGCCTTTCGAGGAAGTCATATCGGTGGCAACCATGTAAAAAGTTTTCCCATCGTTGCTTCGCAGAATATGCGGATCGCGGACACCACCCGTTGAACTGATCGTCTTCGAATCAATTACAGGTTTGTTGTTGTTTAATGCGAAGAAGTTCAGTCCATCATTGCTTACGGCATAGTGAATGGATTCGTCTGCTACGGCATTGCCGGTAAAGTATACAAACAGATAAGCAGCACGATCCTTCTGACGTAAAGTTGAATGCTGCTGTGCATAGCCTTTATAGAGCGTTATGCATAGCAAGATGATTGTAATTTTACTGATCGGTATACCCATAGCGACAATACTATATATTGATTTCTTGGATCTATATATACCGGCAGATGCCGGCATTCTTAGTTTCAACTATTACAAGCATGCCGTAAGAGGGTTCACTCCTACGGCATGGTCCTATAAATTCTGATGTCGCTTTTAATCCGTTACTTTATCTTCGTCAGCAACGGCTTCTTCCCACGTTTCCCACTTCGGTGTAGCGGCATCATATCCGGCATAGCCATAGTTCTGACTCAGCACACCTTTGTTGTTGGCTGTAATCGCAGCATTCGGTATAGGCCAGTAAAAATTTCGTTTGTCCATGGTATAGTTAAATGTACCGGTTCTTACACTAACGGGACCTTTGTTATATATACTATAGTGCATGATGCGCTGGTACCAATAGCTGCCACCTGTTGCGTCTGTACCGGATTGCTTATCAAACGTATTGACATCATAGGTATTGCCCCACTCATCCGACTTGCCACTCAGTGCCAGGCAGTATGAGACACGGCTTAGCTCTACATTACGCCATTCTTCCAGGTAAAGCTCACGGGCACGCTCATTCATTATATCACCAATGGTAACGGTCGAGTAAAGCTGTATACACAAAGCGCGCTTGCGCACTTCGTTCACATCTTCTGCAGCGGAAGCCGCATCGCCTAAATAGAACTTGGCTTCTGCACGCAGCAGGTATGTTTCGGCCAGGCGGTAAAAATACCAGTCTGCGTTGCCACCATTGGTAGCACCGTTGAATTGCGTGGCACCCGGGTTCGCTTCTGCCAGCACATCTTCGAGGTATAGTTTGTAATGCGGCCAGTCAAACCAATCGCGTATTGTATCGGTACACAACAGTACATTTGTAGTCGGGTGACGAAGCACGAGGTTTTGACCATACCATGCCGATGTCTTATCGTTATACTTCAGCGAAGTCATCTTGCCCCAGTTACCAACCGTGCTGTTATGGCGCAAATCGCCTTCATCATTCTGTCCGTTTACATTCCATACAGCATGCGTAGCGAAGTAAGTAGAACGAACTGTAGCGATACCACGGCCTACCGCCCGCAGGTAATCATACTGTGAATTATAGTTTGCAGTGTTGTTACGCGCATAGTTGTTTACAGCATTTTTTCCATCAGGTGTCTTTGTACCGTTGCCATCATTCCAGAACGGTCCGAAAATCCGCATCGTCAAAAACTGGATGAATGACTCCGATGTAGTACCGCGGTTCGGCATACCCAGAATTACTTCTTTATTGGCACCGATCAATTTGTTTTCAGGACGATGCAGGTCCCAGATCACATTGCGTGTTATCGGCCAGGTCTGCGGCTCGCCACCATCATTGAACGTACCAAATGTACCTTGCATGAGTTGATAGCCGGACTGATTGATCAGTATATCTGCCTGTTCTTTTGCTTTCTCAAATTGTCCGGTAGCGAGGTAACATTTGATCAGCAGCTGGCGGCATGCACCTTTGTTTATCATACCTATATATCCCATATCTTTTTGATCGGGCACCCACTGTACTGCAAACTCCATGTCCTTAGTGATCATCTGGAGAATCGCTTCCTTCTTCGTAGAGCGGTAATTCTGTTTAGGTACCTGCAGAATTTTTGTTACCAGCGGTACATCTCCAAATTGAAACACAAGTGTGAGATAACGGAAGGAACGATGGAAGTATGCTCTTCCCAAGTAGGCGTTCTTCGTTGCTTCATCCAGACCTTTTACATTTTCAATAAAGCTGGTAATGGTGTTGGCATATTTGATTCCGTTGTAGGTCTCATCCCAGAAGTAACTGATGCGGTTACGATCTCCGTTCTCTGCACCACCGGTTGGTGTCAGCACGTTCGCTATATCTGAGAACATGCCGCCATCATCCGTCTTGCTGGCAACCGCCATTTCTGAGAACATATACTCCGTTGCTATCGGAACAGATATATTGTTGGTCGAGCTGTTATAGAATGTCCAGTAACTGCGCAGGTGCCGGTCTGCCATAGCCAGCACAGCCTGTAAACCAGACTCCGTACTTAACGTAGTGGACGGTTCATAAAATGACAGTGGATCAGGTTCCAGAAATTCATCGGAACAGCTGGGAAATACCAGGAACGGTACGAGTAACAGAAGTTTCCCAACTATAGCGCGTATATCTTTAAGCGTATTTTTCATTGCTCGTTACTTTAAAAAGTTACATTTAATCCTATCGTAAACAGTCGTGTTGCCAGGCCGCCGGTTTCAGGGTCGCCATACTCCCAGTCTTTATTCCATACCGCCACGTTGCGAACGGTTCCGTATAGCTTTACTTTCTCGATGTCCCAGCGTGAAGACAGTGACGTTGGTATAGTATATCCCAGCGTAATGTTTTCAAGACGAACGAATGAGCGATTGTAAAGTCTGCCGGGTGATGTTATGCCTGCAGGACCGCGTGCATCCAGGCGGGCGTATTCATTGGTAGGATTGTCCAATGTCCAGTAAGGCTTCGCATACATATTCATTCCGTATGTTACCAGCGAGCCACCATTATCCTGGTTCAGGTAATTCTGGTCTGTACTCTTGTGTCCCCAGTATGAGTATATATTGATGGACACGGTGAGATTTCTGAACAGCGTGAAATCGTTTCGAAGTGACCAATGCAACGGAGGGGCTGTCTGTCCGAGAAACTCTTTGTCGCTGTCGTTGTATACCGGGGTAACGGTACCATCAGCATTGACCTTGTCATCCGCAGTATAATTGTTTGCTACTTTCGGATCTCCGGGACGCTGACCATATTTAGCTGCCTCAGCGGCTTCGTCTTTCTGCCATACACCTGTTACGTTGTAGTTCCATATAGCGCTGATCGGTTGTCCTATAAACCAGTTGTTGGTTCTGTCATCCATCTCCTTTACGCCCACTACATTTCCTTCAGCATCAATTATGTTCTCATATTGATTGTATAGGTGCTTGATCTCATTCTTGTAGTATGACAACCCGAGTGTAGTACGCCATTCAAAATTCTGATTTTTAACATTCACCGAGTTGATCATAAGTTCTATACCGCGGTTCTGAACTTCACCCAGGTTAGTCGCGATGGATGAGAAACCGGAGAAGCCCGGCAAGCGTTGTGTCATGATCATATCATTGGTATTACTCACGTAGTACTCAATGCTACCGGAAATTCGATCGGCGAAGAAACCATAGTCGAGACCAACGTTCCAGCTCTTGGTCTTCTCCCACTGCAGGTATGGATTCGCGAGGCGATCAATAGTAAGATAACGAACCTGCACGGTACTACCCGATGCGTTGATATACCCTTGTGTTGCACCGGTACCGGCACCGAGGTTGGCCAGCGACAAGTATGGATCTGCTAGTGAACGATTACCATTCTTACCCCACGACACGCGCAACTTACCGGTGCTCATCGGTGCCCAATGGAAGAACTTTTCATTCACGAATGACCAGCCCACTGCTATAGATGGAAATGTAGCATACGGATTTGAACTGCCGAATGCCGAGTAACCATCTCTTCGGATCGATGTCGTTAACATATAGCGATCATCGTACGAATAGAACAAACGCGCCATCAATGCATTCGCAGTCTGATGTGTATCGGTGGATGAAAAATTACTTTCTGCTTTACCACCGTTCTGTGTATTGTGAAAACCGAGCGCATCCGATGGCTGAATGTTGCGCGCTTCAATTCTGTCTTGCCAGTACCTGCGTTCTTCTGCTTCCTGCACCAGCGTAACATTCACATGATGCTTCTCTGCTATAGTCTGATCCCACGTAATGGTATTGTTGAGCGACCAGTCGAAACGTTTTGCCTGTTCGCGGTTTACACCGTGATCGATCGCGAGCCAATCCGGATGTTCGGTTGATTCAAAGTAACGATCATAAAAATACTGGTAACGTGGTGCTGCATTGAATCGGTACGTGATGTTAAACGGCAAGGTAACTTTAGCGCTAAGTATCGAGTTGAGCACTGTATATCCTTTCTCAAGGTCCATATACTGTCTGTCGAAATCAAAGCTATAGCCGCGGTGTGGTGCTGCATCTCCCATGGGGTGCGCCACCAGCTGACCCGTGCTGTCAGCATACGTTGCGTACGGACTGTTGCGTACCTGGTTGGGATCCCAGTAGTTCAATCCTAAACCGGGTTGAAGACCACCATCGGTACGATCCTGGAAGTTTACGTTGGCTCCAATCGTCAGCCACTTGTTTACTTTACCTTCCACACTCAGGTTCGAGCGTATAGCCCTGTAGTTGTCTCCTATAATGGCACCTTCATTCTTCAGGTAGCCCATGGACATATAGTAATTGATACGATCGCTCGCACCGGATACACTCAGGTTATAGTCCTGGTTAAAGCCGGTACGGAACGTGTGATCGTACCAGTCAAACGATTTACCCGCGAGGTAATTTGAGAGCGAGTTAAAGCCGAGTCCCAAACGCTTCGCATATATACTCGCGTCTGATTCATTCGCTTCATTCGTGGTATAGGCTCTCCAGTCTTCCAGCGAAACGCCCATGGCACCGAGGTTATCCGGTCTGTCGAAATAACCCGGACGATTCACATAGGCTGCCGTCTGGTATGCTTCATAATTTCCAGAAGTTGCGTTCGCGCCATAGGTAGAAGCTTTATACCAGTCTTCACGATACTGCATGTACTGGTCTGGACCAAATACTTCGCGATAAGCACTGCGACTGGTAGTGCCTATATTTGAGTTGAAGACAATAACCGGTTTACCTTCTTTTCCTTTCTTGGTAGTGATGATGATTACACCGTTCGCTGCCTGCGCTCCATATACCGCAGCCGCAGAAGCATCTTTGAGAAGATCGATCTGCTCGATGTCATCCGGGTTGATTTCAGAAAGTTCACCATAGAAGATCATACCGTTAAGCACAATGAGCGGATCGTTGTGACCGCCATCGGTATATACAGAACGTTGACCACGCACCTGCAATGAACCACCACCTTTCGCGGATGGATCATAGCCTACATTTAAACCCGGTGTACCCCGGAGAATGTCCTGTACAGTTTTCGGATTTTCATTTTCAAGTCGCGAAGGTTGTATCTGTATAATGGCACCGGTCAGATCTTTTTTCTGCATGGTACCATACCCCACCACAACTACTTCAGACAGTTGATGTACATCCGGCTGCAGTGCTACATCGATCACTTGCAGGTTGCCGACTGTTACTTCGTGCTGTTCGTATCCTATAAATGAAAAAACGAGCACCGCATTTTCGTTGGAAACACTCAGCGAATAATTTCCATTCGCATCGGTTGTTGTACCGGAGGCAGTGCCTTTGATGACAATATTTACTCCCGGTAATGGAGTGTTGTCATCCTTCGATGTCACCTTGCCGCTAACGATAAACTCTTGCTGGCTCCTATAGTCTGCTGCCGCTCCCGCCAATGCCGGAGTAAGGACGAGCGCTATGACTATGGCCATCAATAGTTCGCTTCTAAATAGTAAAAGTTGTTTTCCCATAGTGGATCATCTTTTAAGGTTAGGTAATAGAATAGTGGACTGACCATGACCGAAGTCGTGGCCGTCAGTTCGTAAGTCAAAAAGAATACTGTTGCGTACGAGAGAAGAGCAGTGTATCGGATCGTCCTTACGACAATCCGCTGGTCAATCTTCCTGCGTTTCAGGAAGCATGGTTCACGCTGCTGTCAAAGCATTCTTTGCCGCTGTGCAAAACATCTGGCGGGCGCCAGACAACTGATTTCTAGTAAAGATTTACATCTCATGCGATTTGGGTTTGATAAAACATCGAACTCAGAGCGGATCGGCTTGTGGGGCTTATTCGCTCCTGACTCTTCAAAAATATCGCTGAAACGGCCTTTTTCCGGGGGGTCAATTAGGGGTTTGTTGGGGGTGACTTAGACTTTTTCAAACGTTTTAAAGCACATTTCAAACGGTTTCAAAGCAATAGTGTCTTCGCAACACTTTTTTCACAACTGCGCTCGTCTGCGCCTCATTTTTTCAACGGAGAAAATCACCTGGCCTGCAGCAATGGAATCAAGGACTCGAAACAGTCGTACGAACAACCAAAAATTTAAGGCTATGAAAAACAAGACGGGCATCTTCATCGGGTTTGTGCTGGGCACAGCCGGCTTCCTGCTCTTATTCAAAGTGATCTTCCTGGATAATATACCACCCGAAGACGAACTCGCCCCGGGGAATTGTGGTGATGGCTGCCGTACTGAACGGAGTCTTGTTTGCTTACATCGGCTCGCTGCTGCAAAGCTATCTGGCAAAGAAAAGAAATTACAAATAGAGCACCGTGTGTCCAGCGTGATGATTGGAAAACCTCATCGCCCTGACCTATATATAACTTACACTGCTCACAAGCGCAGCATACTTGTATATATATAGTTATCTGAACAATGCACTATTGTCCGGGTGCCGTGCTTACGCCCTCAGAAGTCATCCTCACCCGCTCCAGGGTGCCATCCGTTTTGTAATAAAGCCTGTCGATGCAGATAGACCTGCTATAGCTGCCTCCGTCATGTTGCAGGCCTCCGTTGTGATAAATGAAGTATGCATTGCCTTTGAACTCCACAATAGCCTGATGGTTGGTGTTGCTGTTGCCGGCAATCTCGTTGAGTATACCCTGGTATATATAGGGGCCTTCGATATGATCCGCCATGGCGTACGCAATTTTCTCCGGGAAGCCGGTTGCATACGACAAGAAGTATTTTCCATTACGCTTATGAACCCACGGTGCTTCTGTGAATTGAAAGTCCTTAAAGTCAATCTTCTTGATCTCACCATCCAACTCAATCATATTGTCTTTCAGCTTGGCGTAGTAACATTGTCCGTTGCCCCAAAACAACCAGGCTTGTCCATCGTCATCAACAAACACAGCAGGATCTATACATGCCCACGAATGTGTTGAGGCAAAGCAATCTTTATTCGTTAACAACGGTTTGCCTAGTGCATCTTTGTAAGGGCCCTGCGGACGATCAGCAACAGCTACACCTATACCGGTCCAGTTTGTACTGATATACCAATAGTACTTTCCGTTTCGCTCCACTACATGGCCTGCATACGCGTCACCACTTTTGGCCCACGCAAAATCTTTAATGGTTAACGATGTCGGATACTGCGTCCATGTTTTCAAGTCTGTTGTAGAGAAGACAAGCCAGTCTTTCATTTTATATCCCTTTTGTGCACCCGTAGAATCATGTCCTGCGAAAAGCCACAAGGTATCTTTCATTACCAAGGCTGCCGGGTCTGCGGTATACTCGTGCGTAATTATGGGATTGCCGGAAGCAGTAAATTTATAGCGATCTGTTGATTCAGCCGGACGCAACAATATACCGGGCACCCCGCCCCACTTCGCCTGCAGCCTGCGCGCTTCTTCACGGGTAATACCAATCACACTACCGTGACGCGGATTAAAATTCTTTCTGAAGGATTCCGGAGCTCGTGTAAAGTTTACAAGATCGCTGCTGCGTTGAAATTCATAGCGAAGGTTGGTATACAGATCGTACATTAAAATATACTCTTCCGAATGATTGAGTTTGAATACGCTCGAGCCTTCAACAACCGTTCCTTTTTCCGAATACGCATCGAGGTATTTATAGTCTTCTACCCATGGTCCCCACAGCGATTTACTCGTTGCCTGCTGTATACCATTCCGGATTTCTTTTCCGGATGCATCCTTTGT
>CAMLLI010000026.1 GCA_946480685.1 uncultured Flammeovirgaceae bacterium
ATTTCTTTTCATCGAACTCGTAGAAGTCGTCAGTCAGGTCAGCGAGGCGAATCATGCCTTCGCATTTCGTTTCGATGATCTCTACATATAGACCCCACTCGGTTACACCGGAGATCAATCCTTCGTATACCTTGTTCTCGGCAGAAGCCATGAACTCCACCTGCTTGTATTTAATGGAAGCACGCTCCGCATCGGCCGCGCGTTTTTCACGTTCGGATGAATGCAAGCTTTTCTGTTCGAAGTCTTCCTTGCTTACCGGCTTACCATCGTCCAGGTAATGCTGCAACAACCGGTGCACCATCATATCCGGATACCGGCGGATTGGTGAAGTAAAATGTGCATAATGCTCGAACGCCAAACCAAAGTGACCTTTCGTTTCCGTTGAGTACTTCGCTTTGGCCATGGTGCGTATAGCAAGCTGCTCGAGTATATTTTGCTCGGGCTTACCTTCTATCTTTTCCATCAGATCATTTAACGAACGGCTGATGGATTGCTCCTCCACGTTCATCTTATGACCAAACTGCTTGGCAAACACCGAGAAGTCTTTCACTTTATCAGGATCCGGGAAGTCGTGTATACGGTATACAAATGTATTCTTCTCTTTACCCTTCTTATAGTTATATACAAAGGTTGCTACCTGCTTATTGGCCAGCAGCATAAACTCTTCAATGAGTTTGTGTGCATCTTTTCTAACCTTGGGTATAACGGCAAGCGGTTTACCTTTTTCGTCAAGCTTGAATTTTACTTCGGTAGTTTCAAAGTTAACGGCACCTTTATTGAATCGCTCTTTACGAAGTTTCTTGGCAAGTGTATTCAGCGTGATCAGCTCGTGCGCATAATCACCTTTACCACTCTCCAATACTTCCTGTGCTTCTTCATAGGTAAAGCGTCTGTCGGAATGGATGATCGTTCTGCCGAACCATTCACTTTTGATCTTCGCTTTATCGTCCATTTCGAACACAGCGGAGAACGTAAGTTTATCTTCATTTGGACGAAGTGAACATAATCCATTCGATAATCTTTCCGGAAGCATCGGTATCGTACGGTCTACCAGGTATACTGAAGTAGCACGATCGTATGCCTCTTTCTCAAGTTCTGATTTCAGATCTACATAGTGTGTTACATCGGCAATGTGTACACCGATCTCATAATTACCATTGTCCAGTTTTCTGAACGACAACGCATCATCAAAGTCTTTAGCATCGAGCGGGTCAATGGTAAACGTAGTGATGTCACGGAAGTCTTTACGCTTCTTGATCTCTTTCTTGGTAATGCCTTCGTCAATCGCTTCTGATTCACGCTCAACGTGCTCCGGGAACTTGAACGGTAAACCGAACTCTGCCATGATCGAGTGTATCTCGGCTTCGTTCTCACCGGCTTTACCCAGTACATCTACAACTTTTGCTTCGGGCTTGCGATCATGTTCAGCCCACGAAGTGACTTCAATAATTACCTTATCGCCATTGCGTGCATTGTTGATGTTCTCAGGATATACAAAAAAGTCCTGGTGCATCTTACGGTAATCCGGCACTACAAAAGCAAAGTTCTTGGACAGTTCTATTTTGCCTACATAGCGCGTACGGTTACGCTTGATCACTTCCGTAATTTTTCCTTCAGGATGATCACCATGACGTGTTGGTAGTATCTCCAGCTTTACGGTATCGCCATCAACGGCAGATGCCATGTCGCGCGACTTTACAAATACATCTTCCTTATCTGCGCCTAAGCGAACATATGCGAAGCGTGAGCTTACATGGTCTACTATACCGGTTAACTCTTCGCGTTCACGATTGGTTATATAGCTTCCGTTGCTTAATTCTTTGATGCGTTCATCATCTGCTAACTGATAGATCAGGTGCGTTGCCTGCTTTATATCTTCACGTTTTTTAAGACCTAACTTTTTGAGTAACTGCTTCATGCTATAGGCTCTGCCTGGAGCACTGTCGAGCAGTTGTAAAATGGCGCCTTGCCAGGCATTCTTTAATGATTTGCCTTTCGGTGCCTTGCTTTTGGTCTTCTTGGGTTTCGATTCTTTTTTCTTCTTGCTCATGCGAGCGGGTTTTAATTAACTAAACTAAATATGATTCGCTTCTAAATATCAGCAATTCATATCATTCTACATTCATACGATGCTGCTAATCAAAATAAAATTATGCCATTACAAGAACATAACTAATTTTGAGCGCAGGCATTTTAGCCTGGTATCCTAAATTTTAACATTTAAGTATTACTCATGGCACAAACAAAACTTGGCGAAGCTGTTGTTAACACGACTGGAAATTTACCGGCAGTGGGTTCTGCTGCTCCTGATTTCTCTCTGGCAGGTATCGACCTGAAAGAACATTCCTTGAAAGACTATGCAGGTAAAAATATAGTGCTGAATATTTTTCCCAGCATCGACACTGGTGTATGCGCTACCTCTGTGCGTACTTTCAACAAGCGTGCTGCTGAAAAATCAGACACGGTAATTCTCTGTATCTCGAAAGACTTACCCTTTGCCTTTAAACGCTTTTGCGCTGCTGAAGGTATAGACCAGGTTGTAAGTCTGTCGGATTTCCGTAACAAAGGCTTCTCCAAAAATTACGGTGTTGAAATGACTGATGGCGGGCTGGCCGGACTGCATGCCCGGTGTGTAGTAGTTATCGACAAACAAGGTAAAGTAAAGTATACCGAGGTTGTTCCAACGATTGGTCAGGAACCAAATTATGACGCTGCCTTAAACGCTATTGGCTAAACCTATCCGTTATCTGTTAAATGTGGCACAAACTATGTTTAACAGATAACTCTAAACGAGCCGCACCTTTCATTCCGTGCGTAAAAAATATTATAACATCTTCTTAACATGAAACACAACACACTTGCGTCTTCAATAGTTCGGCTAAGCATGATTTTTTCTTTTGTTGCTATACTGTATGGATGCAATACGGATTATGAAGAAGTAAAACTTCGCCAGATACGGGATGTTGTGGTAGATGCCAATACCGAGCCGAGGCTTCGTGCTACGGCTATCTTTTTTAACCCAAACAACAAACAGGGCAAGCTTCGAAAGATCGATGTAGATATATATGTCAACGGCAAGAAGGCCGGCAAGATTGATCAGAAATTAAAAACTGTTATACCCGCCAACGGAGAATTTACGGTACCGCTGGAAGTACAACTCGCCATGAAGGAGCTCGGATTTTTTGATACGCTGCTCGGTGTATTGGGAGGAAAAAAGTTTGAAGTACGCTATGAGGGTTCCCTCAAACTCACTTATCACGGTATACCCTTCCGTGTACCTGTAAAATATAAAGACGAAGTAAGGGTTCGCTTCTGAACGAACCTCTTCAAAGAATTACTTTACAATTTTATCATACGAAGCACCAATACCTTTTATCAGCGATGAGCTGAATCCCTGGTGCTCCATCTCGTTCAATCCTACAATGGTGCAACCTTTTGGAGTTGTTACCTTATCGATCTCTGCTTCCGGGTGGCGACCGAGTTTCAATAAAAGTTCGGCAGCACCCTTTACCGTCTGAGCAGCAATGAGGTTGGCTGTCTTCGCATCGAAACCAATTTCAATACCACCTTGTGTTGATGCGCGTATAAAACGTAACGCATACGCTATACCACAGGCACCCAATACGGTAGCAGCATCCATCAATTTTTCATCTATAGCGATGGTGATGCCGAGCTGATCGAAAAGATCCGTAACATACTTTACCTGTGCATCACTGGCGCCCTGGTAACAGAGGCAGGTAACGGATTCCTGAATAGCAATGGCTGTATTCGGCATGGCACGAAATATAGGTACACCGTGATCAACGATCGCGGCCAGGTCTTTCAGAAATATACCCGTTACTACGCTGATGATGATATGACGTTTGGGGTCAAAGTTCTGCGCAAGCCCTTCCAATACTTCCTTTACATTATAGGGCTTGAGCGCTACTATAATTACTTCGCTGCTTTGAATGGCTTTCTGATTGTCGCTGGTAATATTAACACCTAACGTTTCGAGCGGTTGAAGTGCTGCTACATTTCTGCGTGTAACTGTGATCTGCTGCGGAGCTACAAACTGACTTTTGATCAATCCTTCTGCTATGGCTGCTCCTAAATTTCCTCCGCCAATAATGGCAATCTTTGCGTTCTTCATAATAACATCTGATTAGACGGTGTGGTGTGAAAATAAAAACACTTTCTACCACTTCCGCCCGGGGGCCAGAAGAATTGCAAAATATTTAAAGAGCTTACTTTTATTTGCTAGTATATATGCCGGAGAAGGCAGCGTTCTTAAGATATTTATATAGCGCAAACTATACTTTAATAGGTAGAGCTGAATACCACACTCACGTTGGTATAGTAAATTACCGTTGTGCCTCTATAGCCTGAATCGGTTCCTACCATTAACCACAGCTCACCTTTATCATTACTGCGTGCAACAAAAGGAACGTAGCTATCGGCATTGGTTCGTGTCACCAATGTAAAATCTGTAATGTTTGCACCGCCTGCTATATTTCCCAACACGATGGTATTCTCACCGCGATCGAGTTGTTTTCCTTTATCAACATTCAGTACGTATGAGTTTTCGAGAACAACTTTTTGCGGCTCAACATCCGAAGCACCAGCTTTCAAAAAAACACTTTCGCCCGGAGAACCTTCATCGGTAGGCGAAGGTCCTGAAGGTGCATTGGTTGCAAATTGTATCTGGAAAACAAGGTTGTATTCGGTGTTGGGATGAAGGCCGGTAACTTTCTTTTTGATAAACATAAAAAGATCGTTACTCAGGTTGGTGCCCGATACCATGATTGCTTTTTTAGAACCGAGGTGAGCCGGCAGTTCAGTATAACTGTATTGCAGATCGAACTTCAGGGAGTCCTCGCGTGTAGCAGGGTAATCGGAGAAGTCAACTTTCCAATCGTGCATCGATTTACTGAAGTCTGAAACATCTGAAAAAACATACAGATCACTTTGCGGCGCATCGTTATCGAGGCTGCACGCTGCACACATACTCCACACTGCTAATGCGCTGAGAATCACCCGGCACTTCATTTTGATTTCATTTTTTCATTAGACACTTCAACACCAGGGGCGGTTGTAATCACAGGAAAATTTTAAACACGTAAAAATACTACCCGCATGGAAAGGTGGTTCACCTACTTAATTTAAGGTTTTACACTAAAAAATCCACATTTCCGTCTAATTTTAGTGAACCCGGATCGCAATACCCCGTATTTTATCACAAGCCACCAACTATGCAAAACACTACTACTATATTTCCCTTCACATCTTTTCTGAATTTCCGCCTGCTGGTGGAACATTGGGAGGAACGCATCCGCGAAGGACAACTGCCCGCGTTTGCTTCGTTCATCCAAACCTATATAGATGGTGCACCGGAGTTGAAACAACCGATGACCGATGAGGCGGTGTTTGCCAGGCACAAACCCTTTCTTGATTTTTTAATGTCGGCTGTTATACCCACAGCCAGTGGTGATACAGAGCTCATCGTTGCCTTACAACCTTTCCGGTTCAAGTCATTATATAGCACGGCAGCATTCGACCGAAATATATCTTTAGACACCTTTGAACAACAGGCACACGCCAATGTACCGGGAGGAAAAATCACACTCGGCAAAACCATTCGTGCGTGCATGATGATCCTGGAGAAGTATCAGAGCTTTGGTTTGATTGCCAAGAATCCCAGACCCGTACTGGTAACACTGCGCGATCCGGTTAGCGGACTTGACAAAGTATACCGCATCGAGATCAACCATAAGTTCTGCGATGTAGTTGCCAAGACAGAATATAAACCCATCGAGAAAAACGTCATCAAGTTCTTAATGGAGAAACTATATGATGTTGATCTGTGGCTTCAATATATACATCCGGAAGATTTCGAGTTTCATGGTTTGTTCATCATGCGACTGATCGATGTTACGGAACAGGAAATGCTTTCGTCTATCAAGTACGATCTGCTGGAACGTAACGCTGTTACCCGCACCGAAAGTTTTATACAGATACAACACAAGCTTCGGTCGCTCTTCGGCATTCCGGATATGCGTTTGGGTATAGCTTATCTTGACCCTAACAACAACTTAGTAACCAACAGCCAGGCATCCGAATGCTGGAACAGTGTTACGTGTGGCGATAATATACCTTGCCATGATTTTACGGGCTCGGTATACGAGCGCAGCTGGATGGAAAAACGTTACGTTACCATCGAGAACCTGGAAGACTACCCGTTCAAATCAGTTATTGAAGATGCATTGGTCAAAAACGGCATCCGGAATATATTACTCGCACCGCTCATCGATGGTGAAGAAATTATAGGTATGCTCGAGTTAGCTACACCAACACCTGCCAAACTGAATCCGGTAAGTGCTCATAAAGTAGAAAATGTATTGCCAATGTTTACCGCTGCCGTGAAGCGTGTAAAGGAAGAGATGTCTACCGAAGTACGTGCGATTATACAGGAAGAATGTACCGCCATTCACCCGGCTGTTCAATGGAAATTTTTTGAAGCCGGCTTAAACCTGCTGAACAGAAGACGTACCGATGAGAAGGCAACGCTGGACGAGATCGTGTTCAAAGATGTATACCCGCTATACGGACTTGCCGATGTACGCAACTCTTCCATTGAGCGCAACATGGCTATTCAGCGCGACCTGCAACAAAACCTGAAGCTTGCCAAAGACCTGCTCACCAAAATATATACTGCCAGCAAACTTCCATTACTGGAAGAAGCGATCTTTAAAACAGACGAGCAGCTTCGAAAGATCAACCTCGGACTAGCTTCGGGCGATGAAAGTAATGTGCTCGACTTCCTGAAGTCGGAGATCAACCCGATGATTGCTCATTTTGAAGAGGATGAAAACCTGCAACGTGCTATAGCCCGCTATCGCGCTAACCTCGACCCAACGTTTGGGGTAGTGTACAAACGCAGAAAAGCATTTGAAGAAAGCCTTGGACTTATCAACCAGGCGATCAGCGATTACCTGGATGATGCAGAGACGGAAGCGCAAAAAATGTTTCCGCATTATTTCGAGAAGTATAAAACCGATGGCGTTGAATTCACTATATATCTCGGCAGTTCGCTGGTAAAGAATCGTACGTTTGATGTATTCAATTTGCGCAACTTCCGCTTGTGGCAATTGCTGGTAATGATTGAGGTGACACGCAAGATCGAAGCACTGAAATTAAAAATGAAAACGGTGCTGGAGATAACGCAGTTGATACTGGTGCACGATCAGCCCATCTCCATTCGTTTTCGTCCGGATGAAAAACAATTTGATGTGGATGGCGCCTATGACATCCGCTATGAAATTGTAAAGAAACGGATTGACAAAGCGCACATAAAAAATACAGGAGAGAGACTTACACAGCCCGGCAAGCTTGCCATAGTATATAACCAGGCAAAAGTTGAAGATGAGTATAGACGTTACTTCCATTACCTGAAAGCGAAAGGTATGATTACCGGTGAAGTGGAAGAACTCGAACTGGAAGAGTTGCCCGGAGCCACCGGCCTGCGTGCATTGCGCATACAAATTGCAAGCGAGCCAGCTTCATTACCTGTTGTTGATAACGACAACCTGTTGAAAGATATAGAAGAAGGATTACGGGTACACTAACCTTTTTGCTTTTTCATTGTTCTTTGTACCTTCATTTCCATGAAGCGACCCCTGGTATATCTTATACTTGTAGCAGTGATGGGCTGCAAGGAAGTAACGTACAAAGAACCCCAACCCAAAGGTGTAGAACGACTGCATAGTATACCCGATACGTTGCAAGGCAAGTATGTGCTACCGGAAGACAATCGCGCTACACGTGATACGTTAGTTGTGCTATCGGGCCGATACTATGCATCAAGTGATCCGCTGGGAGGAAGTGTGTTGAGCGATAGTCTGATGATAAAACACTACCAGGGTTATTACTTCATTAACATCAACGACAAACCGGAGTGGCTGCTGCGCGTTATCCAGCAGGAGAAGAATGGTGATATAACCTGCTATATGTTGCAGGAGAAGGATAGTATCTTTAACGATATGCTCCGCCATCTCTCTCAGGAAATAAAGATCGATTCCGTGAAGCTGAAAAACGAAACGCTATACCAGATCGATCCGTCACCCAAGAAGCTGATAGGCCTGCTGAAAAATGGCTACTTCAAAAAGACCGCTACGCTGAAAAAGATTGAGTGATATATATACTCAGTCTTTTACCGGCTGCTCATCATTACCCGCCAGGTGATGATCAATAAACGGTGATGCCTGCTGATGCAGTCTGATCGCTTTACGCGACAACACGAAACCTACCAGCAGCGATACGATGGCCGCGATCCATATACCTGGCACATACGATATGAACCAGAAGTAGTCGTACATACCATGAAAGAGTGTAGCCGCTGCCAACGCAACCACGCTTAACAATACCCCTTGGCGGTGTGTAAATTTAGCTTTGCCAAGATAAAAGCCCATCATTACACCGAACGTGGCGTGTGCAGGTACAGCGGTAAACAGTCTCAACACGCCTGTCATGAACCCCGACTGAAATACATAGAGTACATTTTCAAGTGTAGCAAAGCCAAGGCTCACCATTACGGCGTAGACTATACCGTCAAAAGGTTCATTAAAATTTTTATTGTTGAAGAGAATAAAGCGCACAAATAAAAATTTGCAGCTCTCTTCAATCAGCGCCACTTTAAAAAAAGCATTCACAAACTGGTGTATTGCGTCATGCTCTTTGGTAATGATGAGGAGATTAACGGGCAAGCTTACAACGAGTGTCATAACAGCACTCAACGCTCCGTATAAAAAGCTTATGCATAGCAACACCAACGGCTCACGTTCGTGTTTGTCTTTCAGATAAATATATAAAGCAATAGCAACACCGGGAGCAAGCGCCAGGGCTAACAAACTAAAAAAGTCCATGCAACCTAATTGAAGGGACGAAGTTACGCATAAAAAAAATCCCTCTCCCGTAATGGAAGAGGGATCTTTCCCTACATGTTTATGTCAGTTGTTATTCAATCACTTCTTCTACTTTGTCCATTTTATCGGCTGTATACTTTCCGGAAGTAGCGTATACAATTTTGCCGGTGGCATCGAGCACAAAGAAGTATGGAATATCTTTCTTCTCGAAATCAAGTGCTTCTTTGTAAGGCTTCAACTCACCACGGTAAAACAAAATATAGGGTAATAATTGTGGATCTATATTCTTAATCGCTTTACGTTTTGCTGTGCCAGTAGCCGCTGCGTTGACTCCCGTAAACATAGGCACGAAATAAACATTCACATCGTATGAAAAACCTGCCAGCACACCGGATGTCTTTTGAATAAATTTTTCGAACACGGGTTGGAACCAGGAGTTCAGTTCATCTTCAGATTTCTTAGAGTAAGCAAGGCCGAGCAACGTGTATTTACCTTTAACATCGTCTGGTAATTTTACTTTCTTATCCTCTACGCTCTCAGCTTCCATAGCCGGAAACTGCTTGCCAATTACCTGTGCTTTTGCAAGCACGCTGGTAAACACTATCAATAACAGTATAGAATATTTCATACAATTTAATTTTCCTTCAATTTACCGAATAAGCCATTAGTAACCGTTGCGTTTGATAAAAGTAACCTTACAAGTCGATAAGATGACGTAAATACCCATGCAGCACGGTGCATATTTACTTTGCGTTGTCTACTTCACTATAGATGAGCTACTTTCATGCCAATCCTTGTTTTAACGCGTGCATGGTGAACGTTGCGATTCAAAAAACATACATCGTAATTCAACATTAGCGTTGCTTACCTTACAAGCATTGCATAATTTTTTATCGCACCCACACTGCTTTATCTTCAACAGGTTTGCGTTTGCTGTCGGGCACTTGTGTTTTCGGAATACCTATATGCAGAAAGCCGAGAAGCCTGTCATCTTTATCGAGACCAAACAATTCTTTTGCTTCTTCAAAATACGTTACACCACCGCTGCTCAGATAACAACCTATACCATATGCGGCCGCTGTGAGATACATATTTTGCACGGCACAAAATACGGCTCCGATTTCTTCAAGCTCGGGTACAGATTTCTTTTCATCACGCTTCATACCTACCGCTATGATGTGTGATGACAATACTGTTTTAGTAAGAAGATTTTGATAACGCTCTTCTTTAAATGTTCCGTTCGCTTCAGTAACACGCTTGTACACGGCCGCTTGTTGTTCACCAAGTTTGCGTAAGCCATCGCCGGTAAAAACAATGAACTGCCACGGTTCTGTTAATTTATGCGTGGGTGCCCACCGTGCGTTTTCAAGCATTTGTGCTACTATCGCATCGTCTACACGCTCGCCACTATACTGTTGTTGAAAAACCGATCTGCGATTCCGGATCAGGTTGTTTACTAATTCTGTTTTAGACGCATCTATGCTCATCCTGATAAAGTTTATTATCTTAGTATTTCACCAAATTTTCAAAGATGAGAAAATTTTTACTCCCAATCCTCTTCATCCTTATACTTGCATCGTGTGCTCCGGTTTATGTTCCAAATCTGCGCAACTCTCCGATGTTTACCAAAGGAGGAGAATTTCAAGGCTCTATACAAGTACTCAACGGACTGGATGTACAAACCGCAGTGTCTGTGTCCAATCACATTGGTATTATGGGTAATTACTCATTCGAAGAGCGTGGCAAAGTTGAAGATGATGATACTGACAACTATCACCGTCATACATTACTGGAAGGCGGCATCGGTTATTATGAAAATGATGGTATCTGGTGTTATGAAATTTTTGCCGGCTACGGTCGTGGTGAAGGATCAAGTTATGATGAATATGAATTCTTTAATACACCGGATGATGTGTGGGCAACGGGAAAATTCGAACGCTTCTTTATACAACCTGCTTTCGGTATCAATAAAAAAGTAATGGGCGTTTCGTTCGTACCCAGATTTTCGATTGTTGATTTTTATGAATTCAAAGATGAACTCACCGGCACATCGATCACCAACATCAGCATGTCTCCAAAAGTATTTGTAGAGCCTGCTGTTATCGGTCGGGTAAATCTTCCGAGCAATCGGATCTTCTTTACATTCCAGGCAGGTGCTACACTGGTAGCAAGTCCGGATGTAGAGTTTGAATACAGATCGTTTCAGTTCGGCTCCGGTGTAGGCTTCCGTTTTGGCGGAAGTGCCTCGAGCAAAAATCAACAGACAGAGTAAGTTTTCTTTCCCGCAGATTACACAGATTTTCGCAGAAGCTATTCTTCAATTATACTCTGCGTACCTCTGTAATCTGCGGGCAAAAAAATCTATACTATACATGCAGCCAACAAGAAATTGTCGGCTGCATTTGTTTTTATAACCATCTATATATCTACTTCGGAAATTGACTGGCGTCAATGTTCGGAATTATTTTGAGCGCGTTCTTATAGTATATTTTCTTCAGTACATCATCGGGCAGATCCAGGCCATACATTCTCCAGAAAGCATGGTAACGCTTATGGTAAGGGAAATATTCGTCTGCAGTTTCCAATACTCTGAAGTAAGTCTCATATTCATCAGGCACCCACGAGTCTTTACCAAAGAGTACACGATCCTGATACTTCGTTAAAAACGCTTTAGCTGCACGCGGTTGTCTTCCAAGCTCTGCTATAACGGCACCGATCTCGGTATACATGTTGGGAAATTTATCAAGCAGTTCACCTAACTTTTTAAGATCGCTACCATACCAACCCAGGTGAGCATTGATAAATTTAGTCTTGGGATGCTTCTTGAAAATGTTATGCTGCTCGCCAATGATTGTCTCCCACGAGACGGGGTCGTTATCATGTCTTCTGCCGGGATGTAGCTTCAGCTCCAGCCATCGCTCGTTGTTCTTGTCGATCGGTTGCCAGAATTGCTTTGGGTCCGCTGCGTGTATCAGCACCGGTATACCCAGCTCACCACATTTGTCCCATATAGGATCGATGCGCGGGTCATCAATATGTACCCGGTTGCCTTTGCTGTCTTGCGTAAACATACCGAGGCTCTTATAGATCTTCAATCCGTTGGCACCTTTCTTCACATCATCTTCCAACTGTTTCAGCATACGACCCTGCCACTCGGGGTCATCTATAGCAGCAAAGTCCATGTTGGTAAATACAATGAATCGTTTCGGATTTGTCTTCTTTACATTCTCAAGCGATCGCTCCAGGTGCTCTGTACTTCCTCTGCCACGGCCGCTCAGGTTTACCATCACAGCCATATTGAGTTTATCCATCTCTTTAGTCAAAGCCTGCAGATCCTGTGTAGGCATGTTAAACTGGTGATTGTGTACATCGATGAACGGAAATTTAGCACGTGTTACATGATGCTCCGGTACAACGAGCGTTGATGGCGGATCATACTGTTCAAAATCCATTTTATCATCCAATGGTTTTTCCTGCGCACAGGCAATAATGATATTGCACGTGAGCAGCGTAAAAACAAAACACCTCTTCATGACAGAAATTTTTGCTGGTGAAAATAATGGAAAGTCCGGAACTCTCTCATAAAACGGGATAGAAGGTCGAAATCATCAATAAAACCTTGGGAAGTGTCACTTGATTTATGTTTAAATTGGCAGCTATTTATAACAGGCATGAAAAAACTTGCATTCATTTTCGCGATACTCATTGTTTCAATAGCGCAGGCCCAGGATGCGCAGCTGGAAAACGCCCGAAAGAAATTTCAGGCGAATGATCTGAAAGGTGCTAAAACCGATCTCACCAAAATCATCGACAGTAATCCCAAGAATAAACAGGCTCTTAACCTCCGCGGACAAGTACGTGTTGCGCTGGAAGATTTTTACGGCGCTATAGGCGACTATAACGCTGCGCTTGAAACAGACTCTACATTTGCTGATGCACTTAACAACCGGGGTGAAGCGAAGATGGCGCTGGGTGATGATGAGAATGCTATACCTGACTTTGACAAGGCTATAAAGTTCAACGCCAAGTTTGCCGATGCCTATAGCAATCGCGGGCTGGCCAAGTATAACATTGAAGACC
>CAMLLI010000027.1 GCA_946480685.1 uncultured Flammeovirgaceae bacterium
TCATACAGTGTATCTGTCAGCCCATGATGGGTTAATGTTACAGCGGTCGGTAAGGAACATGCAGTATACACACGAAGTTTACCTTTACACGTAACATGGCACGGACAACAGAACCCAAAAATATGGATTCAAAGAACAACTATAAAGTTATCGGACTGATGTCGGGCACTTCGCTGGACGGACTCGATATTGCGTATTGTAAATTCAGCAAAACAGAAAAGGGCTGGCAGTATGTTATTGACAAGGCAACAACGCTGAAGTATCCGGCAGCATGGATCACTAAACTTTCTTCCGCACAAAATCTGTCAGCAGAAGAGGTGATTTCGCTGGATGTCGCATACGGAAAATTTTTAGGCAAGGCATGTGCTGATTTTATAGGCAAGCATAAGCTGAAGGTTGATTTCATTGCATCACACGGTCATACTATATTTCATCAGCCTGCACGTGGTTTTACATTTCAGCTGGGAAATGGGCAGGCCTTGCACGCTGCGTGTGGCCTCCCCGTGGTATATGATTTCAGAAGCCTGGATGTATTGTTAGGAGGAGAAGGTGCACCGCTCGTACCGGCTGGCGATAAATTTCTTTTCAGTGAGTATGATGTTTGTCTCAACCTCGGGGGCATCGCCAATCTCTCGATGGATATTAAAGGGAAGCGCATTGCGTATGATGTATGCTTTATGAATATGGGACTGAACTACCTTGCTGCCAAAGCCGGTAAAAGTTTTGACGCACAAGGTGCGATGGCAAGTGATGGAACAGTACACACTCCGTTGTGGAAGGCACTGGCGAAAATATATAGTGGTCTTCGCAAAAAAAGACCATCCCTTGGCAGAGAGATATTTGAAAAACAGATCAAGCCTTTGCTGGACGATGAGTCCATCTCATTAGCTGACAGACTTCGGACCTTCACAGAATCAGCAGCGGCTGAAATTGCAAGTGTTATTATGAGTAGTAAGGAAGCTGCAAAAGTGTTGTGTACGGGTGGAGGTGCTTTTAATTCGTTTTTTGTTTTACGCTTGCTGGAATTGTGTGGTGATCATGCAACGCTCATCATTCCTGAAGAAGATGAGGTGAAGTTTAAAGAGGCACTGGTGTTTGCATTTTTAGGAGTGCTTCGTCTGCGAAACGAAGTAAATTGTTTAGGCAGCGTTACGCATGCATCGCGTAATAGTTCTTCCGGCCTGACCGTTGGCTTTTAATGCTTTTCATGATTATTCTTGCGACTCGAAATATATACCTGTAACTCAACCTATATTTTAATGAAAGACCTGCTGAACAAGTTCGAGAACAAGCGACCGGAAATTGTATTTGAATGGAAAGACAGTGAGACAGAAGCAGAAGGTTGGGTAGTGATCAACTCGTTGCGTGGAGGTGCGGCCGGTGGCGGAACGCGCATGCGCAAAGGTCTTGATAAACGTGAAGTAGAATCGTTGGCTAAAACCATGGAAGTTAAATTTACCGTGTCAGGTCCACCGATCGGAGGAGCCAAGTCAGGTATAAATTTCGATCCGGCAGATCCGCGTAAGCAAGGTGTATTGCAGCGCTGGTATGCTGCTGTCATGCCACTGCTGAAGTATTATTATGGCACCGGTGGCGATTTGAATGTCGATGAAATTCACGAAGTAATTCCGGTAACTGAAGATGTAGGTATATGGCATCCGCAGGAAGGTGTATTTACCGGGCACTATAAACCTACCGAGGCACAAAAGGTAAATCGTATAGGGCAGCTGCGACAAGGTGTGGTGAAGGTGATAGAAGATGAACAATACTCACCATCGCTTAAAAAGAAATATACCGTTGCCGATATGTGTACAGGCTACGGTGTAGCGCAGGCAGTAAACCATTACTATGAACTTTGGGGCGGTGCTATACAAGGCAAGCGCGCGGTAGTGCAGGGCTGGGGAAATGTAGGCGCTGCCGCAGGATTTTATTTAGCACAACTGGGTGTGAAGATCGTTGGTGTAATCAGTCACGAAGGTGGTGTTATAAATCAATCAGGTTTTACACAGGAGGAGATACAGCAGTTGGTTGTGAATCGCCAGGGGAACAAACTTATATCGCCTGATATACTTCCGTTTGATATTGTTAATCAGAAAATATGGGACCTCGATTTCGAGATATTTATACCGGCTGCCGCATCACGATTGATTACGAAAGAGCAGGTTGACAGAATGTCTTCATCGCTGGAAGTAATTTCATGCGGAGCCAATGTTCCGTTTGCCGATCCTGAGATTTTCTTTGGAGCCACCGGCCTCTATGCCGATCAGAAATTTTCAGTGATCCCTGATTTTATAGCGAACTGCGGCATGGCACGTGTATTTGCATTCTTTATGGAAAGCGAAGTGAAGATGGAGGATGCTGCTATATTTAGTGATATAGCACAAACCATTCGCGCAGCACTTGAAAAAACGCACAGCGTTAACAAGCAGAAAACCGGTATAGCGCAGGCTTCATTCGAAACAGCACTGCGACAACTTGTTAAATAATCGAATAAGAGAAGGAAAAGAGAGTGGCTAATCTATAGCGGTGTTATCTTCCTCGGGTAACAGCTTCAGATCAACCAACTCCGGCAAGGTTTGATTCATCTTGATGATGCGGATCGCATACCCTCCCAGGTTGAATTCAGCACCTTCGCGCATATCCAGTGGGTTGTGTGATAGCAGTAAGCCCGCGAGTGTATCGTAATCTTCTGATTGCGGGAAAGGTTTATCCAGCATCTTATTTATATCATGGATGGAAGATGTGGCAATAACATGATACGTGTCGCCTGCCTCCGTTACGATTTGCGCTTCATGATCGTGCTCATCCTGGATCTCACCAACAAGTTCTTCGAGTATATCTTCCAGGGTAACAATACCAATCGTTCCGCCATACTCGCTGATGACAATCGCCATCTGTACTTTCTTCTTCTGGAAATCGCGAAGCAAGTGGTCGATCGGTTTATTCTCCGTTACAAAATAAGGCTGCGATACAATTTCGGTCAGCGTCTTGTTAGTCTTATTGATGTAGTGATGAACTATATCTTTCGAGTGAACAACGCCTTTTATCTCGTCCAGGTTGTTGTCGTATACCGGGTAACGTGAATATCCTTCTTTCATCACCAGTTGAATGGCATTGTCTAAAGAAGCGGAAGCGCTTATACCTGATATTTTTATGCGTGGCACCATCACCTGTTTCACGATGCGGTCATCAAAATCAAATACATTTTGAATCAGTTCGCGTTCGTTACTTTCTATCGCTCCGCCTTCTTCACTTTCGGCAATGATCAGCTTTAATTCTTCTTCCGAATGAATCTCTTCATGTTCGCCTACCGGCTTGATACCGAATAATCGCAGAATGAAATTAGCGAAGCCATTAAGCAATGATATAAACGGTTTGAACACAAAATGGAATATCTGTAAAGGAACAGAAACCGTAAGTGTTGTAGGTGTCGGGTAGCGTATAGCCAGCGACTTGGGCGCGAGTTCACCAAATACGATGTGTAGAATAGTAAGCGTAACAAAGGCAACGGGTACGGCTATGTTGTGAGCCATAGCTTCTGTTATAGTAAGGCCAAGGCCGCTGATGACGCTGAGTATAATTTTGGAAACAACATCTTCACCAACCCAACCTAGGCCAAGACTGGCCAGCGTTATACCAAGCTGTGTAGCTGCCAGAAATCCATCCAGATTATCGATGATAGTTTGTGCGGCTTTCTTACGGGCGTTACCTGCCTGAAGGGCAATTTGAGACGACCGGACTTTTACAATAGCAAATTCTGCTGCTACGAAAAAGCCATTCAGAAACACCAAAAACAGAGTTAGAAAAATATCGAAGACCATTTACCGCAATGCTGCTAAAAACTCAAAGTTAACGGATTGCATTATTCCTATCAGAACTATTTTAAAAATTCTGTTTTTTGAGCGCTAAAGCGGTTTTTTGAGGTGTACAACGGAGCCTGGAATGGCTTAACAGCGATTTTTTAAAATAAACCCCGCTCTTTTTCGGGCTGAGAAAAGAGCGGGGTCAGGATGAGTTTATTTCAAACCAAACAATCCTTCATTCAAAAGGTTGAGGGCTTTTTCTTTGTATTGTTTGTCAACCAGCACCGTTACGTTGTTTGGACTCCCGCCACTGCAGATCATGCGCAAAGGTATATCTGCCAGGGCATCAAAGATCTTATTCAGCATTCCTTTCTGCTCGGTGATCTTGTTACCTACAATGCAAATAATGGTTTGATCTTTATCTACTTCTATCGAACCGAATTTCTTCAATTCATTTTCAATGGAAGCGAGGTGCGTGTTGGTATCGATGGTCAGTGATACGGCAACTTCAGAAGTTGTTACCATATCGATAGACGTCTTGTGATTTTCGAATACTTCGAATACTCTGCGCAGGAAACCGTACGCCATCAGCATACGCGATGATTTGATATTGATAGCCGTGATGCCATCTTTTGCAGCAATAGCTTTGAACGAACCTTCTGTGCCTTTGCTGGTAATGATGGTGCCGAATGCTTTTTCATCCATCGTGTTTTTCAGTCGCACCGGTACATTATACTTCTGTGCAGGTACGATGGTGGAAGGGTGGAGGATCTTTGCTCCGAAGTAAGCAAGCTCAGAAGCTTCATCGAACGTAAGTTCTGAGATCGGTACAGTCTTCTTAACAATGCGCGGATCGTTGTTGTGCATGCCATCTATATCTGTCCAGATCTGGATCTCTTCTGCACGTATAGCAGAACCTACAAGCGAAGCAGTATAATCACTGCCACCGCGCTTCAGGTTATCGATCTCGTTACGATGGTTGCGGCAGATATAGCCTTGTGTGATGATGATCTCAACATTGCTCAGCGAACTCAGCAGAGGCTTGAGGCGCTCGGAAATTTTTTCGAGTTCAGGCTCTTCGTTCTCATCGATAGACATGAAATATAGTGCAGGCAGCAAGCGTGCACTGATCTTGCGCTCTTGCAGGTGTTGATAGAATAATTCGGTTGAGAGCAATTCACCCTGCGCCAGTAATTCGCGATAGCTTTTGTTATCGAACTGGCCTGCTGCGAGCAGACGAATAAAAATAAAGAAGCGGCTTACAATTTCCTGTCCTATAGCCAGGAATCCTTCGCTGCTATATAGTTCTTTAATGAAAGCGAGGTAGTGCTTTTCAAGATCGCTGATAACTTCTTCCGCCTTTGCTTTTTGTCCTGCCAGTAAATGATCACCGATCGAAACCAGCGCGTTGGTTGTACCGGATAATGCAGACAGAACAACAATCTTCTTACCGGGAGTACTCGTTACGAGGTCGGCAATTTTTTTCATGCGTTCAGGCTTCCCTACCGAGGTGCCTCCGAATTTCATTATAAGCATAAGCGTGCGTTTTTATAAAGCGGGCAAATATATAAAGCGATTAAAAATAATTAGCGCACAACTGCAAACAATTGCTTCTTTTTCAATGAATTGCAAACTAATGTTAGTGGAATTGCGAAGGATGCAAAGAATGGATGCAGATATAGGTATATATATGAAGAAAAACCCTCCGGGGATTCCGGAGGGCTGTATTACTAGCTGCGAATGTTGAACAACTTATTTCTTGTCGTTCACTTCTTCGTATTCTACATCGGATACATTGTTTCCAGAAGCGTTACCACCACCAGCATTTGAAGGTCCACCTTGAGCACCTGCGTCAGGGCCCGGAGCACCACCACCTGTTGCCTGGTACATTTCAGAAGCTGCTGCCTGCCATGCTGCATTGAGCGTGTTCATAGCGGCTTCTATACCGGCAAGGTCTTGTGCCTGGTGAGCTTTCTTCAGGTTCTCAAGGGCGCTGTTGATAGCTCCTTTGTTGCTTTCAGAAAGTTTATCACCGTATTCTTTCAGTTGCTTTTCAGTCTGGAAGATAAGCGAATCGGCCTGGTTAACTTTTTCAGCACGTTCTTTCACTTTCTTATCAGCATCAGCATTTGCCTGAGCTTCTTCTTTCATCTTCTGGATCTCAGCATCAGTAAGTCCGGATGAAGCTTCGATACGGATCTTCTGCTCTTTACCGGTTCCTTTATCTTTAGCAGATACGTGAAGTATACCGTTGGCATCAATATCGAATGTTACTTCGATCTGCGGTATACCGCGAGGTGCCGGAGGTATATCAGACAAGTGGAAGCGACCAATGGTTCTGTTGTCTTTCGCCATTGCGCGTTCACCTTGCAATACGTGAATCTCTACAGAAGGCTGATTGTCTGCGGCCGTAGAGAATACTTCTGACTTCTTCGAAGGAATTGTTGTGTTCGCTTCGATCAGTTTAGTCATCACACCACCTAAGGTTTCAATACCTAATGAAAGCGGAGTAACATCCAACAGAAGTACATCTTTAACTTCTCCCGTCAACACACCACCTTGTATCGCTGCACCTACTGCAACAACTTCGTCCGGGTTAACACCTTTAGAAGGTTTCTTGCCGAAGAATTTTTCCACTTCTTCAACGATGCGTGGTATACGGGTTGAACCTCCTACAAGAATTACTTCATCAATTTGAGATACAGAAACACCTGCATCTTCTACCGCCTTGCGGCAAGGCTCCAATGTTCTGCGCACGAGGTCATCAACCAGTTGCTCGAACTTAGCGCGCGATAATTTCTTAACAAGGTGTTTAGGTACACCATCAACAGAAGTTATATATGGTAAATTTACCTCTGTCTCCATGGAGCTTGACAATTCGATCTTCGCTTTTTCAGCAGCTTCCTTCAGACGTTGTAACGCCATTGGATCTTTGCGCAGATCTACACCTTCTTCTTTGTGGAACTCGTCTGCTAACCAGTTCATCACGCGCAAGTCAAAGTCATCACCACCCAGGTGTACATCACCGTTGGTAGATTTTACTTCGAATACGCCATCTCCTAATTCCAATACAGATATATCGAATGTACCACCACCCAAGTCGTACACTGCGATCTTCATATCATGATTCTTCTTATCAAGACCATACGCCAGCGCAGCAGCCGTAGGTTCGTTGATAATACGTTTTACATCGAGGCCTGCAATCTGTCCGGCTTCTTTCGTTGCCTGACGTTCCGCATCGTTAAAGTAAGCTGGTACAGTAATAACAGCTTCTGATACCGTTGTTCCAAGATAATCTTCTGCAGTGCTCTTCATTTTCTGAAGGATCATGGCAGAGATCTCTTGTGGAGTATATAAACGATCGCCAATGCGAACGCGCACCGTGTTGTTGTTACCCGATTCTACCTGGTATGATACCATTTTCTTTTCACCGGATACTTCATCAAACTTCTTACCCATGAAGCGTTTGATAGACTGCACGGTATTTTTTGGGTTGGTGATAGCCTGACGCTTCGCAGGATCTCCTACTTTGCGCTCACCCTTACCGTTGTCAAGAAAGCCAACGATGGAAGGCGTAGTTCTACGACCTTCGCTATTCGCAATTACCACAGGCTCGTTACCTTCCATTACAGCAACGCACGAGTTGGTGGTACCTAAGTCTATTCCAATAATTTTTCCCATAATATTTTTTCGGTGTTTAGTTTCAGCTTTTTCTTCCCTTGCAGCCGTTTCTTCAAGGGTTATGCCAATGACTTTTTAAGAAGAAAAATGTGACACATTGACATAAAATGCGTTGTGTTGCTGAAAATATAGGAGATGATAACGGCTACTGACGGTCGAGTAATGACTGAAGTATCGCTTCGGAGTCTGCATATCCTGCCGACTTTAGTCGTTTGAAATCGCTGATGGCTTTCCGCTTGTCGCCCATCGCGATATAGGTTTTGCCCCGGAAATACAAGGCCTCCATGTTCGATGGATTTACCTCGAGCGCTTTGCTAAACGCTTCGATAGATGCCGGATAATTCTGCAAATGGAAATGAAGTTTGCCGTTGAGAAAGAAGGCGCGTGAGTATTGTACCTTATCGTAATACTCGGGATGAAATCTTCTATGAAGAACACGCTCGAGTATTTGCTTCGCATCGTCCCACTTACGTTGAGCCAAAAGCAGTTCTGCCTGGCGCATGAGTGGAGATGTTTTTTCGGGTAAGGCCTTTTGGTATTCAGCAAGCGTTTCGAACGCGCTCACAGTATCTTTCAACGTGATATAGCTTTCCACTACGTGTTCAAAAAGTTGCCAGTTGAACTTATCGAACTTGAGTGCCTTTCGAAAATCTTCGTTGGCACCTTTCTCATCAGCAATCAACGATCGGCACAGACCGCGTTGATTTAGAATTTCAAAATCAGTTGTATCAGACTTCAGGTATTTGGTGAAGTCGATGATAGCGCCATAGTAATCTTTTTGTGCAGCTTTGATTAATCCTCGTAATCTATAGGTGAGCATGAGGTCGGGTTGCAGACGTGCCATTTCATTGAGATCCGCGTAAGCGCCTTTCCAGTTGTTTTGTTCATAACGATATAGTGCACGTTTCTTATGAGCATCGATTATCTCATTGTCGAGTTGAAGCGCTTTGTCATAGTATACAAATGCCGAGTCATGTTTACCGTCATGCTCAAATGCCAATGCCTCCAGGAAATATACTGTGGCAGATGGTTGGATCTTTTCGGCTGCTTTGAAATTCTCCAATGCCAGTTTTTTCTTGTCAGCGAGAAAGAAGCAAAATCCTTTTTTGAAAAATTTCAGTGCGTTTTCATCCAGTCCATAACTGAAGCGTACAGCATACGAGGTTGCATATTGAATGTCGATGTGTTTGTCCAATATAGTTTCACCTCTTCTGAAATGTTCTTCGTTAGCCTGATTAGCAAGTACAGCTTTACGCAAATCGTTAAAAGCCTGATCGAAGTTTTCGAGTTCAATGTTCAGAAACCCGCGTAACATTACGAAGAAAGAATTGTCGGGATTATATTGTACAAGCTTATTCCAGTCGTGAATCGTTTTATCGGATTGCTCCAAAACTATATATGCGAAACCTCGCCAGAATAATGCCTCGCGGTATAATGAATCGCATTGAAGTGCCTTTTTAAAATATACTATAGCAGCGTTGTTTTTATTTTTGCCCAGCTCTGGAAACTTGATGAGGCCCTGAACTAAATATGCGTTGGGAAATTTCGGATCGATCTCGTGACATCTCTCGAGGTACTTTAATGCCTTGCGCTCGTTGCCACGTATGCGCTCGATACAGCCGAGGTTAAAAAGCGCACGTGTAAGTGTTGGATTTATACTCAGTGCTTTTTCATAGTACGACTCTGCTTCGCTATATGCATATTGTTGGTCGTGCACTTCGCCAAGCAATACAAGTACTTCACTGCTTTTGGGATTTATAGCGAGTGCTGCCAGGAAATCTTTTTCTGCATTTGGAAGATCTCCCAGCATTTTATGACAAACACCGCGGTAATAAAATGCCGGGAAGAAATTCGGGAGCTGACGTATAACATCATCGAAATTGTGAATGGCTACATCCGGATTTTCTTCATCAAGTTCAGCCAGTCCATTGTTCATGGACGCCTGAATTTTACCGGCCATGTTCCAGGTGAACTTCACTGCAGGATACGAGCTGTTATCAACGGATGGGAACAAACTTTCCTTGAAGTACCTGGAGAAATTGGTCTGTCCCATAGCCGTTACGCTGGTAAGCAAACCAAAGACGAGTATAGCAAGCTTCGGTTTTCTCATAACCTGAATCCGGTATGCAGATTTATTGTGACCACTCCGTTGGTGTTCTGTCCCAACGATGATCTTTTAGTTTAGCATGAAGCGATTCTGTCAGTTGTTTGCCATCACTGGTACCGATGTTTGCTTCAACGTTCCGTACTTTACGCATACCCGGAATGATCGTGTGTATATCATCATTGCAGAGTATAAAACGAAGCGCCATCTCTGCCATCGTCATGCCTGCTGGTATCAGTGGGCGTAACGCTTCCGCGTGATCAACACTTGAATTGAGATTTTCAGGAACGAAGTATGTAGAACGCCAATCGTCTTTCGGGAAAACCGTTTCTTTCGTGAGTGTGCCGGTCAATGTGCCTTCGTCAAAGGGAACACGCGCGATAACTCCTATATCTAACTGACGGCATAGCGGGAAGAGGTTATCTTCCGGAGCCTGATCGAAAATATTATAAATTACTTGTACAGCATCAATCAGGTTGGTTCGTAGTGTATCCAGTACGTTGTCTGGCTCCCAGCGATTAACGCTTATACCAAAGTGCTTTACTTTTCCTTCGCGTTTCAGTTTTTCAATGGCAGTCTTCCACTCATCCTGGTTTGCCCAGCTGTCTTCCCACACATGAAACTGTTGCAGATCTATACTTTCAACATTCAGGTTCTTTAAACTCTTCTCGGTATACTCAATGATGTGTGATGCAGGAAAGCAGTCGGCCAGTTTATATTCAGGTCTGGAAGGCCACTTGAAATTTTTAGGAGGAATCTTCGTGGCTACATATAGCTTCTTATCAGGATTCTGTTTTACAACTTTGCCGAGTATCTCTTCGCTTTTGCCATTGCCATAGCCCCACGCAGTGTCAAAAAAGTTACAACCTAATTCAATGGAGCGTGCCAAGGCCTGATCTACTTCCTGGTTATCGGCACCAGTCCAGCCGGCAAGGCCCCACATGCCGTAGCCAATTTCACTTACGTTCCAGTTTGTTCTTCCAAATCGTCTGTATTGCATTGGTAGTTGTGTTATTGTGCATTAATGAACTGATAGAGCGGTTCGTTTATATAGTAGTTTGCTGTTCCCAGTTTCTTTTTAGCCAATAAATTGTCATCAGCAAGTTGGTTAAGGTAGTTGGCAGCGGTAATTCTGCTCACATTGAGATCTTCCTGAAGAAATTCAATTTTTGTATAGGGATGTTTAAAAAGGTTGTTCAATAAATCCTGGCTGTAAAATTTATAGTTGCTTCGGATGCGTTGTTTGTACTGCATCATCAATACTTTGATATTTTGTATAAGTTCGATGCTCTCCAACGATGTTTTTTCAACAGCTTCCAGCATGAAGAGAATCCAACTCTCCCAATCATTTTTGTCGCGCACACCTTGCAGATGATTGTAGTATGCGGTTTTGTTTCGAATGATGTGCCTACTCAGGTATAAAATTGGAAACTGGAGAAGTTTTTTCAGCACAAGATATAGTATATTCAGTATTCTTCCGGTTCTCCCATTGCCATCATAGAATGGATGTATACTCTCGAACTGGAAATGAATCACAGCCATTTTTATCAATGGATCTTCGGGGCTTAGTGTATCATCGTTTATGTATAGTTCAAGATTATCCATCAACTCTTTTATCGTATCGTAGTGTTGAGGTGGGGTGTAGACGATTTCTCCGGTCTTGGCATTCTTGAGATTTGTACCTGGTACTTTCCGGTACCCGGCTTCATTCAATTCAAGTGTTTTTTGTATCTCCAGAATGTGGTTGTTGGTTAATAGCCCATATTGATTAACCAAGGCGTAACCTTTCTTGAGTGCTGTGGCATAATTTTGAACTTCTTTGGCAGCTAATGTTTGAAGTCCTTCGAAATTCAATTCTGATTTAAAAAGCTCATCATCTGTGGTAATAATGTTTTCAACAGCCGAGCTATCTTTTGCTTCCTGTAATGCGAGTGTATTGATGAGAATATTTTCGTTTGGAATGGTTGATGCAATGCCTTTGAACTCAGCGAGAGCCCGGTGAGCATCTGCCATTTTTTTCAGAACGGGTTTGCTTTCAAGATCGGATGGTGGTGGTAAGCGCTGGGGGTCCCAAGTCATCTGTAAAGAAAAGTTAAAAAGCTTATCAAAGGTAGCTAACTCTGTAAAGATTTTTCGATTTTCTTTACAAAGCAAAGCCCTTGTGATAAGAAAAACGCATTTTCTTTACAAAGCAAAATCCTTATGATAAGGAAATGGCATTTTCTTTACTTTTGCGACCGCTTTCATCGTTAAGCGTTATCTGTGAATCGTTAATCGTGATTTGAAATTCGGAACAACGGTTACTATTAACGGATATCTATTAACGAACAGCGGATAACGACCAAGATACAATGAATCTAGAACAGGAAATATCGAAACGAAGAACCTTCGGAATTATAAGTCACCCCGATGCGGGAAAAACAACGCTCACCGAAAAGCTTCTGCTCTTCGGAGGTGCTATTCAAAAAGCGGGTGCTGTAAAGTCGAGTAAAATAAAAGATCACGCGCGTTCCGACTGGATGGAAATCGAGAAGCAAAGAGGTATCTCGGTGGCTACTTCGGTAATGGGCTTTAACTATAAAGATGTAAAGATAAACCTGCTCGATACACCGGGTCACCAGGACTTTGCTGAAGATACGTATCGTACGCTTACTGCTGTTGATAGTGTGATTATGGTGATCGATTGCGTGAAGGGCGTAGAGATCCAAACCGAGAAGCTGATGGAAGTTTGCCGGATGCGTAATACTCCGGTGATCTGTTTCATCAACAAGCTCGACCGTGAAGGACGCGATCCATTCGAATTGCTGGATGAAGTTGAGGAAAAGCTGAACATAAAAGTTCGTCCGTTAAGCTGGCCGATCAGCATGGGTAAAACTTTTAAAGGTGTATATAGTTTGTACGAGAAGAGTCTTCATCTCTTTACACCCAGTAAAACAACAGTAGAGGAAGGTATCGAAATAAAAGATATCAATGATACTGTTGTAGATGATTACGTTGGAGAGAACAATGCAAAACAACTGCGCGCTGATGTAGAATTAATCGAGGGAGTATATCCTGAGTTTAATGTAAATGATTACCTCGCAGGTAAAGTTGCTCCGGTATTCTTTGGAAGTGCCGTGAATAATTTTGGTGTGCAGGAGTTGTTGGATACGTTTATCCGTATAGCACCCGATCCGGCTCCGCGCGAAACAACTGCAAGACTGGTTGAACCTGTTGAAAATAAATTTTCAGGTTTCATTTTCAAGATCCACGCCAACATGGACCCGAAGCACCGGAACCGCATAGCGTTCTTACGCATATGCTCGGGTAAATTTGAACGCGGCAGTAATTAC
>CAMLLI010000028.1 GCA_946480685.1 uncultured Flammeovirgaceae bacterium
AGAAAACTGGGTATAATAAATTCCAGCGACCGGAGTTTCTTGTACTTACTAAACGCCAGACTTCGGGTATATATTAAACGATGTAACTGCAGGTATAGTATTACTCCACCTCTCGTGAGATCAACTTCGTTGACGCTCGCACATTCAAAACAGAAGGTATAACAATGCGTTCGTTCTTCAGATTATATTTCTTCTCCAACGCTTTAAAAAGAATTGTGGCTGCAGCTTTACCCATTTCGAAGGCTGGCTGTGTAACGGTGGTGAGTGGCGGATCAAGCAACGATGCAATCTGCAAATGTGAGAAGCCTATAATTTTTATATCGTAGGGAATCGCGATGCGATGAGCGTGACAGATTTTATATACCGGCATCGTTACTTTCTCAATAGAACCTATAATTGCATCAGGGCGATTACTGCCAGTTAGCAGTTGTTCTATAATAGTATTGTTCTCATCTTCATTATCGGTGCAAAATACAACGCGCTCCGGCAGTGCATGATCGTGTAACGCCTGGGTATATCCATGATGGCGGTGTTTGATGATGGCGAGCTCACCCGGCATCGACAGGAACGCGATACGCTTGCAACCCTGATCAATGAGATGTTTTGCTGCTGCATAAGCCGAATCAAAATCATTCGTTACGACACTTGCTGTCTCAATGCCTTCGCAAACACGATCAAAAAAAACGAGTGGAATTTTATTGGCATATAGTTCACTCAGGTGTTCATACTTTTCATCGTTGGCTACTATGGACATCAACACGCCATCCACGCGTCCATTGCGAAACTCGCGTACTATGGATTGCTCGCGCTGTACATCTTCATGTGTGAGGTATACCATGGTGTGATAGCCCTTATCATGTGCAATAGACTCTATACCGTTGATCGCTGCCGAAAAAAAACTGTCGGCCACTTCCGGTAACACCACGGCAATGTTTCCGCTCCTTCCCTTCTTTAAACTGCTGGCATACGGATTGGGTATATAGTCCAGCTTGGCGGCATATTCAAAAACGCGGGCTTTGGTTTCAGCGCTTATCTCATGACTATCGCGTAAAGCTTTTGATACTGTTGAAACAGCCAGATTCAGATCCTTCGCAATTTTCTTTATCGTTACACTCATGTACCGTTGGGCTTTGTTAAATAACGCAAAATCAATCTATATACGAAAACGGTTTCGTAAATAAGCCGGTACAAATCGTTGATTGAGCAGATATAATTCACCAAGTTCGATATGTGTATTCCAGCGAGTACATCTTTTTCGCTTTCCAAAATTTAAACATATCAATTTATGAAACCTCAAATTGAAAGTAATCCGTTGACAAATCTGGATGAATGGGAAGATGATTTGTTACGCAGGTATCCGGATCCTGAAGCTATAGCTGATCAGAAATCAGTGGAAGAGTACAGGAACTATGAGACTCCGCAACGGGATACTGTTCGTGAATTTTACAGACTGAATCATACGTATCAGACTTATGATTTTGTTATGCAGAAGCGTGAGAACTATTTGCGCTTTGATAAAAAAGAAATGTCGATATGGCCTGCATTTGATTTTTTGAATCAACTCGTAGATGATTCAGACCCGGATACAGACCTCGACCAGATGCAACACTTGCTGCAAACTTCAGAAGCAATCCGCAGAGACGGACATCCTGACTGGATGGTGCTAACCGGATTGGTTCACGACATGGGTAAAGTTCTCTGTTTGTTTGGCGAACCACAATGGGCTGTCGTTGGTGACACATTCCCGGTAGGCTGTGCCCACTCTGACAAGATCGTGTTCCCGGAATTCTTTGATGCAAACCCGGATCATCACAACGAAAAGTATAATACAAAGTATGGTATATATGAACCAAACTGTGGCCTGCGCAATGTACACATGTCGTGGGGCCACGATGAATATGTATACCAGATGATGAAAGATTATTTGCCGGAGTCTGCGCTCTATATGCTGCGCTACCACTCTTTCTATGCACAACACCGTGAGCATGCATACGATCATTTAATGGATGAACATGATCACAAGATGTTCAAATGGGTAGACCTTTTCAATCCATACGATCTATACTCCAAGAATCCAACGCCTCCGAATTGGACCGAGCTGCGTCCGTATTACGAAGACCTGGTTGCTAAATATTTACCAGCCACACTTAAATTCTAGTGTGACTATATATACTTTCCATAGCACTGGAATGTACCGATCCACCTGTAGCTTTACAGGTGGATCTCATAAAATAAAAAATCCTGCGCGACCTTCCATGTTTCTGAAAAAGTCGTTGCAGGATTTTTTATTATCTATACTATAGCTATACTTACGCCACTTCGAGACGATCGCGCGGAATGGTAAACATGAAGGAGCTTCCTTTACCCGGCTCGCTTTCAAACCAGATCACCCCTCCGTTTTTCTCCACCAGTTCTTTACACAGCGGCAAGCCCAGCCCGGTGCCCTTCTCGTTGGATGTACCCGGTGTTGTAAAACCGGTAACACCATCAAAAAGCTTCGATTGTTTTTCTGCTGGTATACCGGTGCCGGTATCCTGCACGGTAATTTTTACAAATTTCTCCTGGTCTACTACGGAAAGCGAAAGACGATCGCCTGCGCGTGAAAACTTGATGGCGTTGTTCATCAGGTTGCGTATCACGATATCGACTGTAGCTTTATCGGCAAATGCAATGGCCGGTGTCACTACCTGTGCCGATATATGTACCCGCTTCGTATCGGCATGTCCTTTTGCAAGGCGCACGTTTTCCTCCACTACTTTTTGCAGATCGAAATGTTCGGCATTCAGCACGGTGCCATCCATCTGGCTCTTCGCCCAATGCAACATGTTCTCTACAAGTTGTACGGTTACGTTCAGCTTCTCACTCATGAGCTTGCTCATCTGCTGTATATCTGCCGTGGTAAGTGTACCATCGCCAATCAGCTCTACCATACTTTGCAGGGAGTTCAATGGGCTTCTGAAATCATGACTGATGATAGAGAGTAATTTATTCTTAATCGTATTGAGCCTTTCGAGGTGCGCATTCTGTTCATCGATCTTCTCCTTCTGCGCTATGATAGCAGCATTGCGTTCCTTCAGCAATACATTGAATTTTTTCCAGCGCTTGTTGGAGATAACCAGGTACGTTATGATCAGTACCAGTGCGGTAAGCCCTGCTATATAGGTCTTCTTCCTGAAGTTTCCGCGAACAATTTCTTTCTGCTGAAGGGCTTTATCTTTTTCAAGCATTTCAATTTCATGCTGCTTACGCTGCAGGTCGTACTCCGCCTGAAGATTGTTAGCTTCGCGTTCATTTTCGATGCTGAACATTTCCTCCTTCAAAGCAATCTCTTTGTCGCGGTAGAGCAATGACCTTTGAAAATCTTTTTTGCGCTCATATGCTTTGTACAGCAGGTGGTATGCTTCCAGCAGAATTTCCTTATTACCCGCTGTTGTCAGATTCCCTATACTCTTTTCAGCGTATGCTATTGCTTTACCATATTGCTCTTGTTCGAAATATATATCTGCCAGTAAATTATAGCTATACGAAACGCCCTCTACATCATGAATGCGTTCTGAAATGGCCTGCGACTCGTGCAGATACTCAAGAGCCTTCGCATTGTGTCCGGTCTTATGCAGCGACTCGCCCATATTGTAGAGTACTATTGCTGTGCACGCAGTATCTTTAACTTCACGGCTTATTTCCAGGGCTTTGTAGTTATTCTCCATCGCCAGGTCATACTGCTTGTTCTTCGAATACATGTCTGCCAGGTTGATCAATGTACTGAGCATGGAAGCGTGGCCATAGTCTCCAAATATATTCAGCGCCTTTTCGAAGTATTCAATAGCCTTCGCATAGTTGCCCATTGAAGAATATACTATACCAATATTATTATAGTTGTTACCGGTAAGACCTCTTAATTTAAGTTCTTCGCTGATCGTGAGCGCTTCGAGGTGGCAGCGCAGTGCTTCCGGAAATTTACCCTTAGCCACCAGGGCAACCCCTTTTGTAAGATAGCTTAGTGCAATGCCTTTTTTGAAATCATGTTTGCGGGCGAGTTCCATCGCCTGATCAGCCATGAGTATAGCACTGTCGGGATTGCGATACCAGTAGAATTTGGACAAGGAATAATATACGTTAACCTTGATGGTGTCGTTAACCGAACTTTTCAGTTCTTCGTTTAGCAGCGCGATTTCGCCCGATTGCGCGTAGCAAAAGGGTACACTCAAAAACAAGCACAATAATGTAATGAGCAGTCGCTGCATGCGTTTGGTTCCGTGTAAGTTACAATCGAATGTAAACTTATATACATCAGCGCGCATTCAACAGGGGATTTATAGTTTTTCATTACATCCAACATCAATGCTGCGTATTTTTCAAAAAGTGGCATACACGCAGGCATAGCCCATCATGGATTACGTTCCGCTGGTACTTATCGCGGCAAACACGCCTTTGGTCGCGGTAAATCCGGAGTTTTCTGTTACAGGAGATTTGGTATAGACATCCGCTGCCGGTCAACGAAGGCTTATGTTAAACCATTGATGCAGCGATTATGTGGATTTATATATGATCGCCGACAAAGATATTACATCCTTCATGCCGCATTCCGTTAACTGTGAATGTGACGCTTCATCCCTCCTCTCCACTTGGCATGCCTATACGACACTACGTTAACGCTTATCAAAGAACATACACTTCAGACGCAATACCGATTGTGCTCGACAGGCAACATCTAAATCTCTTGGCTATATACGGATAGCTTCATCCTCCATTCTTACAAAAAATCACCAGCTATACTTGTCCAGTCAACAAACATTATAAAAGCAAATAGCCGGTATATAGATTCACATATTCCCATTCGGCATCAATTACCGGTACAGCTATACGCACAATCATTTCTCATAAGTATACATGTGATTTGAACAGAGAATGCGTGCTTACAAACGAGGCTTGCTACTGTACGCTGCGTACACTTTTGTGTCATTTCCGCACATAGCAAATCTTACCTTTTATTTTATCAACTTGTCTCCTGATCTTTGCGTTAGTAACCCGAAAGGAATGTTACTTTCGTGCAAGACATATTGCCCTCTACAATTTGATGCTTATGGATTTTAACTGGCGATCACCAGTAGTACCACGGGTAGCTGCATTGGCTGCTTCTATTTTTTTATTCTGCTTCTTCGCCTTTTCAAAGGGCGACTGGATTTATGCGCTGATCTTTTTAGCACTGAGCGCATACCAGATCAAACTTCTTATAACGTATCTCGATCGCTCGCACGAAAACATAGCATCCTTTCTCGACTCGGTAAAGTTTGATGATCTCTCGTACTCGTTTAAAACGGAGAGCGATGATCCTGCCGTAAAGCGTCTGCACCAGGAGCTGAACAATGCGCTGCTCAAATTGCGCAGTGCCCGCAGTGAGAAGGATTCCGAATTTCTTTTCTTCAAAAACATTGTAATGCACGTTGGGATCGGACTCATGGTGTTTAAAGAAGATGGCACCGTGGAGATCTTCAACAGCGCAGCAAGGAAACTCTTAAAGACAAATCGCATCGATAACATCAGCGATCTGAAAGACGTGAGTGATACACTGGTAAATGTATTCACGAAATTAAAGACGGGTGGTCGTGAGCTGGTGAGACTTAAAATCGGTGAAGAGATCGTTCAACTTTCGATCTACGCCATCGAACTTACCCTACGCGGTGAGAATGTAAAACTCATTTCGGTTCAAAACATCCAGAACGAACTTGAAGAGAAAGAGATGGAAGCGTGGCAAAACCTGGTACGCGTACTTACGCACGAGATCATGAACTCTGTAACGCCTATCTCTTCATTAGCCGGTATTGTTGAAGAAGAGTTGAAGCCGCATATACAGGAAGACAATGGTATGCCGCTGAGTAAAGATCAGCTGAGTGACATTCATCTTTCATTACAAACCATCAGCAAGCGAAGCGAAGGACTTATACATTTCGTCAAAGAGTTCAGAAGTCTCACAGCGATACCGAAGCCGCGCCCGGTACAAATTGATGTGCGTCCATTGCTGGAAGAACTTACCATGCTGCACCGGAAAGATGTGAGCGAAAAAAATATACAGCTTTCCATTTCAGTATACCCGGAAGACCTGACAATATCTGCTGACAAGAATATGATCGAGCAGGTAATTATCAACCTGTTTAAAAATGCAATTCAGGCTTTTGAAGACCAGGATCCGAAGATCATCGAGCTGCGTGCATACCTGAATGACAAGTCGCGACCGGTTATTGCTGTAAAAGACAACGGTACGGGTATTGACCAGGAAGCGATCGAAAAGATATTTATCCCCTTCTTCACTACGAAAAAGACCGGGTCTGGTATAGGCCTGAGCTTGTCGCGACAGATCATGCGTCAGCACCAGGGTACACTTTCGGTGAAGTCAACCATGGGCAAAGGAACTGAGTTCTTCATGCGGTTTTGATAAGTGCGAACATCATTCATTTTGTTTTTGAGCGATCCCATTTAGCTGATTACGAATCGCTTGAATCGATCTGTATCGGGATTTTAGAAATTTGAAACGGATTTAATACATTTGCCCCGATCCATACAACATCACGCTATGCAAGACATTCCGGAGAAAGTCACCAAAATTCTAACAGAAAAACTCGGCATCGCTGCATCTGAAATTACCCCTGAAGCCAATTTTGTAAAAGACCTTGGAATAGACTCCCTCGACTACGCTGAAATCGTGATGGAATTCGAGCAGACTTTTGACATCCGTATACCGGATGATGATGCTGAAAAACTCCAGACTTACGGACAAGCTGTAAGCTATATCCAGGACAAGGTTAGCAAGAAGAAGTAATTCAATTCTTCTCCGACTCAAAGTAACAACACAAACGTACTACCGTTTTGGCCACCGCCTGTGTGAGTGGTTGTAGTATAGTATTGTCTGCCAAGTTTACCAGTTGCCAGGCAACGGGGTTGCCATCCCACGCGATTACAAATTTACTGGTGCCGATCAGCACAATGTCCATCTCATATAGTTCATCACCGGCTTTATCATGCATACCGGTAAACGGGAGGAGTATATGATCTTTTTTATACAGCGCTCCTTTTACACAATCAATGCTATCGAGTCGCATCAGCAACCTGGTTTCAGTATTCCAGGCTTTGAACAGTAACTTTCGCTGCGAGAGGAAATGCATGTCCATAAAAATTAGTAATGTTGAGGCGTGAACAACGAAGGTAAGAAGGTATTATTCATAGTCAACAAGTATGCAGGTACGGGCTACCAGCCGCAGGTTGAAGGACGCATTGTAGAAGCGTGTGTAAAAAATAACGCGGAGTGTACCGTTGAATTTACGCAGGCTCCCGGCCATGCGGTAGAGCTTGCCGAAGGAGCAAAACAGCTGGGCTTTGATTTTGTTGTTGCCGTAGGTGGCGATGGCACTATTAACGAAGTAGCACGCGGTGCATTAAAAGCATCTATACCTATGGGTATTATCCCGCGCGGTTCGGGCAATGGACTCTCGCGTCATCTCGGTATTCCACTCACAGTTGGCCCGGCTGCCGAGTCTTTATTTCAGAGTACGGTGTTGAACATGGATACCTTTACGGTGAATGGCAAACTATCACTGAATGTATCGGGGATTGGTTTTGACGGACACATCGCCAACCTGTTTGGCGGTAAAACGAAACGCGGACTGGCCGGGTATGTAAAGCTTACGGTGGAAGAGTTCTTCGCATTTCAGGAGTTTGATATGGAAGTATCGATCGATGGTATAACATTTCCGAGTCGCGCATTTATAGTGGCCATCGCCAACTCATCGCAGTATGGTAACAATGCACGCATCGCTCCTACTGCTTCGGTGTGCGACCAGCTATTGCATGTTACACTGGTAAAAAAGGTGCCGGTATACCGCGTTGATTTTGTATATAATATGTTTACCGGTGGTCTTAGCAACGCATCTTCTTTCTGCGATATGCGGGCTGCTAAATCTATAGCGATCCGAACATCGAAGCCTATAGCCTTTCACGTGGACGGTGAACCTGGTGGTCATCATACCGAGTTTGAAATTTCATTGATGCCTGCCGCTCTTCAGGTTTTAGTGCCGACAAAAGCGCTTCAAAAAGGAACGCTGTAAATACCGTGGGCAGGGTGACATCGCTGCTGCGATACAATCGTTTAATTACTATATAATTAACCTTACAACCCCATGAAAAAAATTCTAACTGTAGTGATGTGCCTGGCAGCAGGCGTAAGCGCGTTGGCGCAAAGTATATCCATACCACCCAGTGGCGACAACCAGAAATCAAGCGTTATACAATGGATCGGTCCGGTGGCTGTAACCATTCAGTATAGCAGTCCCAACGTACATGGTCCGAATGGTGAAGATCGTAAAGGTCACATCTGGGGCGAGCTTGTACATTATGGATTTATAGACCAGGGCTATGGCACATCGAAGGCTGCACCGTGGCGCGCGGGTGCCAACGAAAATACTACGATCACTTTTTCGCACGATGTAAAGATTGGTGGTGAAAGTATAAAAGCCGGCACCTACGGACTTTTTCTCGATGTTGAAAAAGAAGGTAACTGGAACTGGATCTTCTCTACTAATTCAGCGCGCTGGGGAAGTTATTACTACGATCCAAAAGAAGATGCACTGCGTGTAAAGACAACTCCGCAGGATGCCGAATATACCGAGTACTTAACCTATAGCTTTACCGATCGTGAAGCAGCCAGCGCAGTGGCGTACCTGCAATGGGAGAACAAACGTATACCTTTCAAGATTGAAGTACCGAATGTAAATGAACTATATCTGTCGCAGATACGCGGAGAGCTGATGGGCAATCGCATGGGCTTTGACTATCAACCGTGGATGGATGCTGCACAGTTTTGCGCTCGTAACAAGATTAACCTTGAAGAAGCATTAACGTGGGCTGATAATGCGATCAGTGGTCAGTTTATAGGACGCGAAGATTTTGCTTCGCTGCAAACCAAAGCGCAAGTACTATACGCCATGAATCGCGATAGCGAAGCCGATGCTGTTATGGGTAAAGCTATCAAACACCCGACTGCGAATGTTACGGAAGTACATCAGTATGGAAGAGCACTGCTCGCTGCGGGTAAAAATGATAAGGCTATGGAAGTATTCAAGACCAACCGCCAGCTTCACCCTGACGATAAATTTACTACGTATGTAGGTCTTGCACGTGGCTACTCAGCAACAGGTGATAAGAAGAACGCCATCAAGAACTGGGAGATGGCCATCAAAAATATACCGGAAAATCAGAAAGCATTTTTACCGCAGTACGAAGCGGAAGTGAAGAAGTTAAAAGGAGGAGCTTAGTGCTCCTTCTTCTTTTTCCATATAGGCCTTTTGCAACTGAAGGCTGAACGTAAAGGTTGTTCCTTTACCCTCCTGGCTCTTTACACCAATAGAGCCTCCGTTGTGTTCTATAAATTCCTTGATCAGCAACAAACCTATACCAACACCTTTCTCCTGGTTGGTACCGAGCTTGGTAAAATGGGTTTCAGCATTAAAGAGTTTCACAACATCATCGGCTGCTATACCGACACCAGAGTCGGATACCGAGATGTTCATATACCCTTTGTCTGTTGTATGCGATATAGTAACAAGACCTTTATGTGAGTTGAACTTGATTGCATTGGACAGCAGGTTGCGAAAAATCATGTGCAGGTGATTTTTATCTGCGCGAACATGCAGATCTTTTTCAAGTTCGTTTACAATCGTTACATTTTTGCTGCGTGCAGTTTCATCATACAGGGCTATAATTTTATCAGCAACTTCTTTGGCACATATAGGTTCTATATTTACCTGCAATCCTTTTAACTGCGATTGCGACCAGTATAGTAAATTCTCCAGGTTCTCCTGCACGGAATCCAGGTTCTGTTTGAGTGTATTGGACGCATACTGAAACTCTTCCTGCGTAAGCCCGGTATCTTCCACCAAATTCATTAATCCCCGCAGGCTCGCCAGCGGTCCGCGTAAATCATGGCTGATGATGGAGAATAATTTACTCTTGGTCTCATTCATATTGCCCAGCTGTAACGCCTGCAACGCTATCTCACGGTTCTTCTCGGCTAATTTATCGTGCGCGCGTTTTTTGATCTGGTTGTTATAGATCAACACAAACACGATGATGAGCACCAGGGTAAGACAGCCGAATGAAAAGTATATCCATACCCGCTGGTTGTTGATCTCCTCCTGTTTCAGTTCCGCATCTTTCGTGAGCAACTCAATCTGCGTTCCTTTCATTTCAGAGTCAAAGCGGGCTTGCTGCAACGCGAGGTATTCGCTGTTCTTCTGATCGTATAGTGAATCGTGTATTAACTGATACGCTGTTTGATATTCGAGCGCTTTTGAATGATTGCGTTTGGCAAGAAAGGCGTTCGACATTAATTTATAGGTGCTTTCCAGTTCATCCTGGTAGCCATATTTTTTGGCGAGCGCTACATTTTCAAAAAGATACTTCAATGCAAAGTCGGGCTGGTTGCGTTCCAGGTATAGATGACCAATTCTGCGAAGTACGGAAGCTTCGTGGTATGTTTTATTATCGTTACGGGCAAGCTGCAGCGCCTGACTGAATTTGATCAGGGCATTGTTATAGTCTTTCTTGTATACATCTATATCGCCCAGCACGCGTAGCACAGCACTGCGCGTATATTTATCCTCAACGTGTTTACTTGCTTCATAGGCACGCTGCGAGAAAAGTATAGCAGAATCGTATTGATTATTACGCAGGTGTACATACGCTATATTTGCCAGTGTACGCGCTGCTGTAGCATGATCGCCAATAGCCTCGTTAAGTTTATAGGCACGTCTGAAATAATTATTGGCCTGTGCAAAAAGCTTTTGTTCAAAATATATAGCGGCTATACTGTTGATGCTGCGCGCCATGGTGGCGGTATCAAATTGCAGTTCGCTGGTTTGCAGCGCATCAACCGAAAGCTGAAAGGCTTCTGAAAGATTACCGAGGCGATAGTATATCCACGCCAGATTTTCCTGTGCAGGGGCGAGACCAGCCTGGTAATTCAAACTGCGGGCGAGCTCATACGCCTGCTGTGCATAGCGAAATGCTTTGGTATTGTTCCGCTCACGCAATGTGGTAACAAGACGATTGATGTGAAGAACCTTTGTACTATCGTCTGGATCATGCTGAATAGTATATTCCAGACTATCCACAGACTTATACTGGCACAATGCCACTAATGGTAGTAATAAAAAGGTTATTAAGGTAACAGACCTTAGGTGCATAATGCAGTAAAGTATGTTGCAACTACGGAATGTTAGGCTTCACTTTCTGAAAAAAATAGACTAAAAACCTACATGTGACTTTTCATCAACAAATTGTCAGGAAAGACAAAAGGCTGCCTCCGCTAATGGGAAACAGCCTTATTTTTAAGCTTTTGTTATCAAACCTGACTTACTTCTTGGTGAACGTTAGCGCACAATCGAAGCCTCCGAAACAAGCTGCGTTCGGGTATCTGACATTAACTGTAAACTGCGCGTCATCCAGATCATCGTATAGTCCGGGACCGAGGTCCTCGATACTGGAAGTTGCTACATCCACATTACTTCCTCCTCCACATCCTAATCCTATACTTTGAGTTTGTACAAATACGCGACCACACGTCAGGTCCAGGTCAAAGCCTATACCGGAGAATACATTGTCTTCATCGATCGCCCATGTACCGGTAAATGTACGCTGCACCGGGTTGCCTGCTACGGTGGCGAGTACTACATCGCCAGAGAAAAGTCCGCAGTCGTCTGTAACGGTATAGGTACCGGTAAACGGAGATGATACCGAGCACACCATCGGGAAATTGAGCTGCCCGGTAAAGCTGGTAGTAGCTCCGGAAGGGAAGTAAGAATTTTCAGTATTGATATATTTCTTACCACCGAGATCAAGTGTATCCGGATATACTTTCCCATTTTCGAGTTCTACTACATTATATATAGTAAATACATCACCACCACCCAATGAAGTCGGATCAACACCGGTAGCACTTGCAAATGCCGACAGCGGAACAGTAATTTTAGTAGTACCATCATTCTTAATCGTAGCACCGTCAATCTCAGCAAGATTAAATCTCCATGTGCGTGAGTTGTTCAGGAACTGGTATAGTTCTACCACTACATTTACCTTCTTGATATTGTTCGTTTCCGAATACATGGTAAACGTTATACTCGGGTCGCTATCGGCCAGGTTAAACGATGTGGCATTCGGTATCATGCGGAAGTTAAATCCCACCTCCGATTCGTCTAAGCCCAGTTTACCCTGCTCTTCGCAGGCAAACAAAACGATGAGGCCAAGCAACATCCATGAATATAGTATCTTCTTCATAATCATTTCTTTTAAGTTTCATTACTTCATCCAGAATGGTTTAGCGTCATTGCTGGTTACTACTTTCTGTGCCGGAGCATTGCTGTTCACGGCCAGGTTGTTGGTTGGCCAGGGGTATGCAAACGGGAACTCTTTGGTGCGAATCGTAAAGCTGAGGTTATCAGTATTACCATCGAACAGTAAAGGGAAACCGGTTCTCCTATAGTCAGTATACATATCAACACCCCATCCGAAACTTGCTATCCATTTTTGAGTCATGATATGTTCAAGTTTACCAGCATCATCAGCGGCATCGTAAGCAGTGAGTACAGCATTTATATAGTTATCGCGTGTTGTCGTGGTGATTACCGGTGCACCTGCCGTTTCAGCGATCTCATTTACTTTGGCAAACGAAGCGCGCATCGCATCGCGGAACGCAAGTCGTGCATCGCCTGTAGCTGTATTGGTAAGAAATAACTCAGCTTGTATAAATTTAACCGCATAGTAATTCAACATTCGCTGAGGTGTTTGCGGATAACCATTGAAGTTGGAAGCGCCTCCGTTACCATCATCATATTTACCAC
>CAMLLI010000029.1 GCA_946480685.1 uncultured Flammeovirgaceae bacterium
GGAGCATTAACCATCGTGTTGTCGGTTTACTTTATCATGCATGGTCAGGAGGTAAATTTCTTCACCACGTTGCTTCAACTGTTAGCGTGGGTGCTGGCAGGTTGGATGATCTTGATTGCATTGAAACTAAGTAGCAGAATGGGACGATCTGTTTTTCATTTATTTTCGTACATTTGTGCGACAGAATTGATACCCTTTCTGATTACACTTAAGGTATTGTACAATTAGCCTGAATTCGTCTACGTGTTGATATGAGTGAAATTGCTACTGACAGAATGCGCAAAGTGAAAAGCATTCTGGTAACCCAAGAAGCTCCGGCAGATGCTAACTCTCCATACTTAAAGCTCGCTGAAAAATATAACCTGAAGATCGACTTCCGTCCGTTCATTCAGGTTGAGCCAGTGCCAGTAAAGGAGTTCCGCAAGCAGAAGATTGATATACTCAATCACACCGCTATTATTTTTACAAGCCGCAATGCGGTTGATCATTTCTTTCACATCTGTCAGGAACTGAAACTGGAGATGCCTCCGGAGATGAAGTATTTCTGTATCTCAGAGCAGACTTCCAATTACCTTCAGAAGTATATCGTTATACGTAAGCGTAAAATTTTTACAGGTTTAAAAACCGCGCAGGATCTTCTTGAGATTCTGAAGAAACACAAGAACGAGAAATATCTTTTCCCTTGTTCGGATATTCGTAAGAACGACATCCCTGATTTTCTCAGAGATGGCGGCTACAATTATACAGAGGCGATCATCTATCACACCGTTGCTGCAGATCTTTCAGATCTCAAGGAAGTGTTCTATGATATACTCGCTTTCTTTAGTCCTTCCGGCATTAACTCGCTGTTCGTCAATTTCCCTGAGTTTAAGCAAAATAACACGCGCATTGCAGCGTTTGGTCCTACAACGGCCAAGGCAGTCAGGGATGCAGGTCTCCTGCTCGACATCGAGGCCCCACTTCCCAACGCACCTTCTATGACGGGGGCTCTTGAGCTCTATATTAAGAAGGCCAACGGCATTAAGTAGAGAAATATTATCGACTGAACGGTTAGTACTCACGTGCTCAATTGTTTATATTCAGGTACAATTAATTGTGGCGTAACAGACACTGACTTGAGTAAATAACTGCTTCATTCATTGAATATTACAAAGTCACATTTTTTATTACACTTTAATTACATTTGTTGATAGTGTCGTAAAAAAGCGCTTACTTTAAATCTACTTTTTAACCTCGATGCTGAAAAAGACTTTTTATACCCTCCTGTTGGCACTGACTGGATCAGGTGTTTTCGCTCAGCAAGATGCCCTGTTCACACAGTACATGTTCAACAACTTGTACATGACGCCTGCATATGCTGGTGTTGATGGAGTTACTCGCTTAACCGCGATTCACAGAAGTCAATGGTTGGGATACCAATCGAGCTTTGGTGATGGTGGCGCTCCGACAACGCAGATGGTGAGTTTTAACACGCCTATATATCGCCTGCGAAGTGGCTTCGGTGCGTATGTGATGAACGATAAACTCGGTCCGCAGAACAATCTTGAAGCGCAAGCCATGTATGCCTATCACTTAGGCATAAAGGAAACCAAACTGAGTATTGGTATCAAAGCCGGGATATACTCTCAATCAGTAAATGGACAGTATTACCGATATATAGATGAAGGCGATCCGTTGATCACTACTGGTAAAGAATCACAGGTGAGGCCTGATTTAGGCTTAGGTATATTTTATAGGGCAGAGAAATATTATGCAGGTGTAGGATTCAATCACTTGCTGCGTTCTCAATTTGATTTTGGAGCTGATAGTGTAAGAGGAGCACTGGAGAATCATATCAATTTTACGGGAGGATATTTTTACGAAGTAAGCTTCGACCTGCGTGTACAGTTCAGTACAGCTGTTCGTACCGATTTAAATAAGACTCAACTGGATTTTGCAGGTATAGCATATTTAAAAGATACGATGTGGGGAGGTTTAGCGTTCAGACAAGGTGAAGCCGGAAGTTTGTTGTTAGGATATGCTTTGCTGAAGGATAAATCGTTGAAACTTGGAACCGCTGTTGACTTTATTATTAAGGACCGCGATGCCAAGGAAAATTTTTCACTTGAAGTTATGTTGAGCTATGATTTACCAGTGAATCCGGGCAGCGGTAAAAAAGTCGTTCGAACCCCTAGGTATAGACACTAAGCGACATTTGATTTCAGTATTTTTAAGAATTTATGGAATTTGTATTTACTTTCTTCAAAAAATAAAGCGAATAAAAATTAACTTTCGTCCCCAAATTTTTTAGTGTAGACAAACTGAGATAGCAGTATGAATAAATCGGTTCTTTCAAAAGTAGTGTTAGTACTTTCGGGCGCAGTAGCCAGTGCTTGCGGCTTGCTGGGCTTAGGAGGTGGAAAAGGTGGCGGAAATGACCAGGGCGAACTGGTTGGTGTTCCAGGCCGCGAAGGTTGGGTAATGACTATTCCCTATGGAATGGTGCCAATTCCTGCAGGTACTTTCCACATGGGTCAGGCAGATGAAGACCCTGCATCTACACAAATCAACTTCAACAAGCAGGTTACAATCGGTTCATTCTTCATGGATGACACAGAGATAACCAACAATGAGTATCGTCAGTTCACAAACTTCTTCCTCGTTGATAACGGGACTATAGAAGGTTTTGAAACAGTTGATGCAGAAACATTCCGCCAGAAGTATTATCCGGATACTGCTTCATGGGTACGCGACTTTGCGCACCACATGGGAGATCCTATTCAGGATTACTATTACTGGCACCCAGGATACGATGACTATCCGGTTGTTGGTGTAAACTGGGATGCTGCTGTGTTCTTCGGAAAATGGAGAACAGCTTATCTCAACGACTACAGAAAAAGTGTTGGTGATTTCCAGATGCCAGCGTTCCGTCTGCCTTCAGAAGCAGAGTGGGAATATGCAGCACGCGGTGGTCGCGACATGGCGAAATATCCTTGGGGTAACCCGTACATCCGTAACTCAAAAGGTTGTATGCTGGCTAACTTCAAACCAGGTCGTGGTAACTTCTACGATGATGGGTTCGCATATACATCTCCTGTACAGGCTTACTTCCCTAACGACTACGGTCTGTATGATATGGCGGGTAACGTATCAGAGTGGTGTCTCGATGATTTCAACCCTGCATCAGTTCCTACTGTTTGGGATTTGAACCCTCAGTATATAGATCCTAGAACTAACCCTGAAGGATCACAATACAATCCTAAAGTTCCTCCGAAGAAAGTAGTACGCGGTGGTTCATGGAAAGATGTTGCTTACTACCTCGAAACAGGAACACGTACGTACGAATTCAAAGACTCTACACGAGCTTACATAGGTTTCAGATGTGCTATGACTCACCTTGGTCGCTCGTCAGGTCAGGAATTTTAATAAAAGAAACTCTATCTATCTTTAATAATATCAAAAGGCAAAAACTTAAACCATTACTAAAATGAGCAAGAAAAAAGGCGGATTTACCGAGCTTCTCTACAAAACCATAATGCCTAAAATATACGGTATAGGTGCAGCAGTAGTAATTATCGGTGCGTTATTCAAGATCCTTCACTTAACAGGTGCTGACCAAATGCTGATGATAGGTCTTACTACAGAAGCTGTCATCTTCTTTCTTAGTGCTTTCGAGCCGCCTCACCAAGAACCAGATTGGTCAAAAGTATATCCTGAACTTTCAGAAGACTACGAAGCTCCAGCAGCTCCTACAAGAATATCAAACAAACCAACAGCATCTTTAACTCAACAATTAGATGCTTCTTTGGAAAAGGCTAAGATTGGTCCTGAACTTTTAGATAGCCTTGGCAAAGGTTTAACTAACCTTGCTGAGTCAGCTAAGAAAATGTCAAACCTTTCTGATGCAGCAGTTGCTACAAACGACTATGCTAACAACGTGAAAAAAGCTTCAACTCAATTATTGGAGATGAACAAGTCTTACGATGTAGCTATCAAAGCTGTATCAAGCATGTCAGAAGCTTCAAAAGATGCTGGAGAGTATCACTCACAAGTACAGAAAGTAACGAAGAATCTTTCTGCACTGAACACAGTATACGAAATGGAATTGAAGGATGCTGATAGCCACGTTAAGAACATGAACAAGTTCTACGAAAGTCTGACAGGTGCTATGAACGGACTTTCTAAAGTTGGTGACAACACAGCTAAATTCACCAGCGAACTTGGTAAGCTTACCGATAACTTGACTGCCCTGAATACTGTTTACGGCAGCATGCTAACAGCCATGAAAGGTGGCGGTAAAGCATAATGATTGAAGGTTTCTATCGTTAAATATTAAAACAACCAACAATGGCAGGCGGAAAAGAAACCCCCAGGCAGAAGATGATCGGTATGATGTACTTGGTACTTACCGCACTTCTGGCGCTGCAGGTTAGTAATGCAGTTTTGGAGAAATTCGCTATTATAAACGGAACACTTGAAGGGCTGATTCATGAGAGCAGTGCAAAAAACAATGCTCATCTTAGTCAAATCGTGAAGGATGCCGGTACTAGTGATAAACAAAATGTAAAGGAAGCTGTAGCGAATGCTCAGAAAGTAAGACAGCTTACTGAAGATATGGTGAAGTATGTTGAGGGCGTTAAAAACGAAATGAAGAAGAAAGCGGGCTCACCAGAGATAGACGAGAAGTTTATCAACAACCATAGCTCTGAAGTAGCTACCATGATGATGGATAAGAAAACAGGTGTGGGAACGGATTTTGTGAAGCGCCTGAATGAGTATACAAAGCAACTCGAAACATTAAGCGGTAAGAAATTCGCCACGCTGGCAAAGACTCCGAAGGATATACCTGCTTTCGCTAATGATGAAAAACATGCTAACAAGGACTTCTTGACGTTTACGTTCGAGAATACACCTCCGGTAGCAGCATATGCGTCAGTAACTCAGATACAAACTGAGATCCTTGAGTACGAAGCGCTTGCATTGGATGAGCTTTCCAAGAAGGCAAACGTAGGACAGGTTAAATTCGATAAGCTTGTGCCGATGGTATTGCCTAAGTCAAGTATCGTAGCAGCTGGTGCTGAATATACTGCCGATATGTTTATATCTGCTTCAGCATCTGGTCTTGTTCCTGAAATGTTCTACAACGGATCTAAGCTTCAGGTAGTAGACGAAGGTGGTATTAAAATGGGTAAAGTAAAATTCACAGCGAAAGGTGGAAGCTACGATCCTCAAGGTTATTCAAAACAATCTTTCAAAGCGAAAATTGTAATTGATGGCCAGCCTTACGAGCAAGAGATCCAGTATATGGTTGCTCAGCCTGTAATTCGTGTAACAACCGGTAATGCTCCTACACTTTATATGAACTGCGGTAACACCGTAAACATTGAAGTGCCGGCATTGGGAACAAACTATAACCCTTCATTCTCTGCAGGTGGTGCAGCTGAGATCATCAAAGGTGATAAACCAGGTAAAGTAACCATCATTCCGAAGCAAAGAAAAATCACAGTGGCTGTTAGCAACGGTGGTGCAGCTATCGGTAACCAGGCGTTTGATGTGAAGAATGTTCCAGATCCTAAGTTTATAGCGTATGTTGGAAACAACCCTGTTGATTTGAGACAAGGTATCCGCGCTAACCAATTAGGTAATCTTAGAATTGTTGCTGAGGCTGAGACTAACTTCAAAGAAGAAGTGCCGAAAGATGCGCGCTACAGAATTAAACGTGCTGAGATTATCCTCGGTCGTGGAACTGCAGGTGTGCAGCGCTTGAATGCTACAAACGAAAACCCTGACTTACGTTCCTGGATCAGCCAGGCTCGTCCGGGCGATCGTATTGTGATCGATATCAAAGATGTGATTCGCAGAACATATAAGGATGACGAAGAAAAAGTTACTCCTAAAGGTTCAAGCGGTATCATTATGATTCCTGTGAATTAAAAAATTGTTATGAAGAAGATAGTATTTTTTGCAGCACTTTCTGCCGTCTGTTTTGTGGCGCAAGCACAAGAGGTCCAGGACCTGGAAGTTCAGTATAACCCGAACTCCCTTAATCCTATACCTTTATATGAGCAGCACTATAAGGTGCGCGTATGGAGAAGCTTAGATCTGAAAGAAAAGCAGAACAAGGGCTTCTTCGCCAAGAACGGAGAGTTGAGCAGACTGATCTCTGACGCTGTGAAGTCAGGCGAAGTCACAGATATATATGCATCTGACTCGTTGACAACTAAAATTTCCAAAGAAGATTTCTTGGGACGTTTGGTTGCAGAGCAGGCTCAACAGTACGATCCATGGGAACCAGGTCGTGATTTTTATACGGATGATCTTGTATCATACAACGGTAAAAATTACAGAGCCCTTCGTGATAACAAGGGTGTAACACCAGGTGCCGAAAACTCAGACGAAGACTGGTCTGCAACTTCACAAGGTAGCGGTATCGAATATCAGGTTGCTGATATGAGTACAGTTCACATGGTGGAGGATATTATCTTCGATAGAAGAAGATCAAGATTATACTATGACATCCAGGCAGTAGAGATCATCATTCCAGGTGCTAAAACAAACACAGGTATAGATGTATCTTTAGGTTGGTTCAAGTATAAAGATCTTGAGAAGCTTTTCAGAAACAACATTCCGAAGGCCGTTTGGTTTAACTGGCAAAACACTGCTCAGAATAAAAACTTTGCAGATGCATTCTTGCTGAGATTATTCCATGGTTCGATTTATAAAGTGCAGAACCCGGATGACGAAACGATCGATGATACGTATCGTGCAAACGGAAGACCATATCGCGAAGGTGTTTGGGCGCGCGAGTGGACGGAAATGATGCTCATGGAAAAAGAGCACAATCTCTGGGAGTTTTAATTTTGCTTTTGATATTTGAAAGGGAGGCGAAAGCCTCCTTTTCTTTTTTAGGCCTGTATATTTTCCTGCCCTTTTGTAATCTCCTGCCCTTTGATCAGTTCGGCTTTCTTCATGCCGGCAATCTTTGCGATCTCTTCAAGCGGTGCTTCTTTGATCTTCTTAACAGACTTGAAATGTTGAAGCAGCTTTTCGGTTGTCTTTTTGCCAATGCCTTCCAGTCCTTCGAGTTCTGATGTGAATGTTTTTTTGCTTCTCTTCTGGCGATGGAATGTAATGGCAAAACGGTGGGCTTCGTCACGAATCTGCTGAAGTAGTAATAATCCCTGTGATTTCTTGCTGATGTGTAGCGGCAGCGGATCTTCAGGGTAGTATATCTCTTCAAGTCTTTTGGCTATACCTGCTATAGGAACTTTACCATATATACCCAGCTCTTTCAGTGCTTCGCAGGCACTGCTCAGTTGTCCTTTACCACCATCGACAAGAATAAGATCCGGAAGTTTTTCGCCTTCTTCGAGAATGCGTTTATACCTGCGGCCTACAATTTCTTTCATCGAAGCAAAATCGTTGGGGCCTTCTACCGTCTTGATGTTGAAATGACGATATCCCTTCTTGTCGGCTTTCGCTTCCACAAAACGTACCATCGAGGCAACAGGTGTTGTCCCTTGAAAGTTAGAGTTATCGAAACACTCGATCACCGAAGGAAGCGAAGGAAGTTTCATATCGCTTTGCAACGTGATGAGCACTTCTTTCTGTTTTGATTTTTTTCCTTCGCGAAGAATTTCTTTTTCCTTCTTAAGTTCAAGTGCATTCTTCAGTGACAGCGCGATCAGTTTTTTCTTGTCACCAATCTTCGGTATAACATTCTCAACCTCATCTTCAATAACAATGATGGGTATATTACTTAATATAACTTTATTAGCACTGTGTGTTTGCTCGCGTAACTCAACTACGGCTATGCTGAGTAATTCATCATCTGGTTCATCGAGTTTCTTTTTAAGCTCTATCGTCTTTGAGAAAACAATGGAGCCTTCTTTGATCTGCAGATAGTTTACATACGCATAGGATTCGATACTGGCAATCGTAAATACATCGATGTCGGTAAGATCACGATTTACAACCAGTGATTTAATCTGGAAGCGCTCCAGTGTATCCAGTTTTTCCTTATAAAGCTGAGCACGTTCAAACTCCATATTGACGGCAGCGCGCTTCATCTGATCGGTAAAGTATTGGTATACTATACTGATGTTACCCTTGAGTATATTTCGGGCCTGATCGATTTCATCCTGATATAATTGTTCAGACTGATATCCCTCGCAAGGTCCTTTGCAATTGCCGATGTGATACTCGAGGCACACCTTGAATTTTTTCTGTTCAACATTTGCCTCACTGAGTAAGAGGTTACAGGTACGGATCGTATATAGCTTTCGCACAAGATCCAACACGTTCTTCATGGCCACTACGCTGGAGTAGGGACCAAAGTACTCGCCTTGTTGCGGTATATATTTACGGGTATATATTATGCGCGGGAACCGTTCCTTTAAAATACAGATATAGGGAAACGTCTTGTCGTCCTTCAGCAGGATGTTATACTTCGGTTGATTCTGCTTAATGAAGTTATTCTCCAGCAACAGCGCATCGAACTCGGTATTGGATACAGTATAGTCAATGCGTCTGATCTCCGATACAAGCTTCAGTGTTTTGCGGTTAACGCCCGTGCTCTTCGAGAAGTAACTGCTTACGCGCTTCTTGATGCTCTTGGCTTTCCCAACGTAAATAAGTTCGTCTTCCGCATTATAGAAGCGGTATACACCAGGGGATTCTGGCAATCGGCCTACCGCTTCTTTGAGTTCATCCATAGTGTTAGTAACGTGGTCTGTCCCATGCTGGTTCATCCTTCACCTCAACAGTTGAATCAGATGATAACCGAATGTGTTGACTACAATCCAATGTCATGTCGAGGCCAGTCGCAGGACGTCTGAAATAACCTTTGCCATAACCTGTACTTTTATCACGATAAACTTTTGTCATGAATTTGTCCCATATAGGGCGGGCAGACTTCGAGCCCTGTCCAAAGTTCCATGAAGGGAAGTGTATACTTCGTTCATCACCACCTACCCATACACCGGTAACAAGATTATGTGTTATCCCCATGAACCAACCATCGGATGCTTTGTTAGTGGTTCCTGTTTTACCGCCTATCTCGTTATCAACCTTAAGATCGTAGCTTAGTCCTCTTGATGTACCCTGCTCGTCTGTTACACCACCTTCCAGCATATATATCATTTTATATGCAGTGCGCTCATCCATCGCCTGGCGGGTTTTTGGAACAAAGTTCGCGATCACATTACCGTTCTTGTCTTCAATGCGGGTGATATAGTAAGGCTCTATATATATACCGAGATTTACAAAGCTGCAATATGCTGCTACCATTTCATATAGCGATACATCGCTTGTCCCAAGACAAAGTGATGGCACTGCTTCCAACGGACTGGTTATACCCAAACGTTTTGCATAGTCAACTACGTTCTCGGGTTTAACACGATCGATCATCTGAGCCGTAATGGAATTTATAGAGCGCGCCATCGCCTGGCGGATTGTCATCTCTTCACCCGATCCATAATCACCTTCGGAGTTCTTTGGTCTCCAGGTACCACCCGGTACTTTTATAGTTGGAGATATATCCAGCAATTTCAAGCAAGGAGAATAACCTGCTTCAATAGCAGTTCCATACACAAATGGTTTGAAGGTAGAGCCCGGCTGACGCGTACCCTGACGCACGTGGTCGTATTTGAAGTACTTGTGATTTATACCACCTACCCACGCTTTTATAGCACCGGTCTTCGGATCCATTGCCATGGCACCAGTTTGCAAAAAGCGATTGTAGTAATTGAGCGAGTCCATGGAGCTGAATAATGTATCGCGCTCACCCTTCCAGGTAAATATAGTCATGGGCTTTTTTCTGTTCAGAATGATCTCGATAGAATCAGAATCTGCACCGTAGCGCTCTACCAGACTTTTATAAGTGCCGGTACGTTTGATTTTCTTCTGAAGGAAATTTTTGATCTCGCCTCCTGTATTATCATCAACCCACGGATTACGATTTCGTTGCTTCCATTCGCGATCAAATTGTTTTTGCAGAACAGACATGTGCTCGTTTACGGCTTCTTCTGCATAACGCTGCATGCGACTATCAATCGTAGTATATATCTTAAGACCAGACTCCCAAAGATCATAGCCGTTCTCTTTGCACCATGTTAAGAGTTCTCCTCTCAATACATTTCGGAAATAAGTAGCTATACCCTGGTTCTGATTTTGAACAGCAAACTTTAATTCAATGGGTAACGCTTTCAATGAATCGTAGGCGTTGCGCGAAATGAAATTGTGATCGTATAGTTTATACAATACCTGATTTCGTTTACGCAATGCATTCTCCGGGAAACGTTGTGGATTGTAAAGCGATGGGTTCTGACACATGCCTACAATAACAGCGGCCTCTTGTATGTTGAGACTATCAGGTTGCTTATTGAAATACGTTTCGCATGCTACTTTTATACCATACGCGTTGCTGCTGAACTCGATGGTGTTAAGATACATGGTGATGATCTCTTCTTTTGTATAGTTCTTTTCGAGCTGGTGAGATATAGCCCACTCTTTTGTTTTCTGAATGATCCTTCGGGGAAGTTTTCCGAGTTTGGCGACCGGACCGTCCAGTTCAAGGGTATATAAGTTTTTGGCGAGCTGTTGTGTAATGGTACTACCACCACCCTGGCTGTTGAATGTCATTACGCCCCAGAGTACACGTGGGTATGCCCAGAAGTCAAGACCGGAGTGTTCGTAGAAGCGATGGTCTTCCGAGAGTACAAGTGTTTTTACCAGAAGCGGTGAGAGCTGATCGTACGTTACCTGACTACGGTTGAAGCGGAAGTAGCGGCCGAGCGAAACACCATCGGCAGAGATGAGCTCTGACGATAAATCGTTCTCCGGATTTTCAATGGCTTTGAGGCTGGGCATGCCGCCAAACAAACCAAACAGATCGTTACTTACAGACCATACATATAGCGGGAATCCGAGAATGATGCACAGGAAAAATATCCAGGTCCCTTTAACAACTTTTCTAAACCACGGCTTCCGGATGAGCAGAACTTTATTGATTTTCTGCAGGGTAGTTTTTTTCGAAGAATTGGATGTACTCATCTAAACCTTTTGTTCTATAAAATATATCGAAATTGTCTTTCGTAATTACAAAGGTATAGAATTTATGGTTCCGCAGTTCAGCAAGTGTACTGAGCTTCTCGTTGAATGTCTGAAAGTATTCGATCGCTGAACTTACGCGGGGAAGTCCGTCTACAAGCGTAAGTGTATAGTCATCGTTAAATACCAGGTTGCTCGTTTTCTGGCGGAGATCTTTAAAGTTCTGTTCATTCAATCTCTCCAGCGCAGCCGAAGCAAACATCTTCTCATCCTTTTTATACACCATTACAAAATAGTGAGGCTCTTCAAAAGAGCGGATGTACTGAATGCCTTCGCGTTTCTCTTGCGAGAGTTGGAAATCTTTTGAAGCCTGCAAAAGTTTTTTAGCATACTCGGCAAGAGTGTTCTCCGGATATTTTTTGCTGAACTCGTCCAGCGCAAACTGATATTGATTTATATCTTCTGTATCACCAATGATCAGAACTTTGAGCAATGCGAGGTTAGGAACGAACGAAGTTTCTCCGAGCAGCAATGCTTCATCAATTACACGTAAGGCTGCTCTGTACTCTTTATTTTCAAAATGAGTGTAGGCAGTTTTATAGAGTACTTTTTGTTTTTCAACCGCGAGACTGGACTCCTGCAAATAATTCGGGTTGATCAGGATTTTAGCAAATGTAGATTCCGGATACTTCTGCTTTAATCGTGAAGCATACGTTTCAGCTTTTGATGGATCTGTGTCTTTAAAGATCAGATACAGTTTATAGAGTACCTCTGGTTCATATTCAGATTCCGGGAAGCGCTTCAACAATGTGCTATACGAAGCAACGGCATTATCGTTCTCCAGGAGTTTAAAGTAGTAGATGTCACCTAAGTTAAAGTAGGCATTCTCAATTTTACCGAGTGCTTCTTTCTTTTGCTCATCCGTTCTTGGTATCTGTTTGCTGACACGATCATATTCGGCAGCAACGGGATCTACCGGTTCGGCCGCAGCTTCCGTTGGCTGACCTTGATTCGGATCATCCGGCTGTAATGTTTGATTCCGGTTGCTCGCAGCTGTAGCCGATGAGCGTAACGATCGTCTCCAGTTATCTTCTAACGGTACATCGCCCCAGATACGCTTGAACTCCGTTTGACCCATCGCCATGGCCGAAGGATTTCCAAAATACCAGTCGGCAGTTTCTTCTTCCTCCTGTGGTATATTTCCGTCTTCATCGGTGCGCGCGAATATATTGTTGTTGTCGTTCGAGTCGATCTCAATACGATTAGACTTTTTCTTTTTCTTACCGGCTCGTTTTTCTTCCGCAGCTTTTTTCGCCTGATACGCCGAGTCTATTCGTGCACGAAGTTGTGTAGAGTCCAGCGAAGCCATCGCCAATAAACTGTCCTGCCACTTGACCGTGTTGAGATGTTTAACAAACTCGTTGAGAATTTCAGCACGCGCTTTTATCTGCGTGTAGCCTTCGTAGTCTGTAGGTAAAGAGCGTATAGCGCTGTCGTAATACGCTTGAGAAAGTTCATACTTGCGCAGGGTGTCATAGTATATTTCACCTAACCGTAAATAAGCTTCACCGTCAATACGTTTGTTATTGCCTTCGCGAACAGATCGATTCAAATTAACAATTGCATCATTGAGATTCTTCTGCTTCAACTCAAAGA
>CAMLLI010000030.1 GCA_946480685.1 uncultured Flammeovirgaceae bacterium
TACAGCAATTACTTTTTCAAACAGATCTGGAGCGGAAGCGGCAGTCCACAAAGCAATAAAGGCACCCATGCTGTGTCCTATAATTACAGGCTTCTTCAGTTTTTTGGTGCGTGTATAGTTGATCACATCGTCTTTTACCGCAGCCAGGAAATTATCGCGGGTAGCCGGGGCGTTGCCACCGAAGCCTGCCAGCGTTATAATATGACATTCATATTTATCCTGGTAACGTGCAACGGTTTCTTTCCAAACATCGCCACTGCAGGTGAGACCATGAATCAGGATCATGGGCTTGCCACTGCCTTTTACATCGACCGTAAATAGTGACTGAGCGAACGATGCGATCATGTTGCCCAATAAGAAGGCAATCAGTAAGCCAATAGCGGGAAGAGAAAATATGCGTTTCATACGAGGTTTGTTTTAGTTGATGCACCAAAACAACGCAGCGGCTACCGGCTTCTAAACTATTATTGACCAACGGTATATACGTATTGACGATTGTGGGATGATCTGTGTGCATTGAATCCCCACCGGTTTTAACTCGTCCATTCCAATGGGTAAAACAGCTGGTCAATACTTTCAAGCTCTTGGTCAATGAAATGTGCTACGATCCTGGCGATCTGACTACCTTGCGTTACTATGAAACCGAAATCCTCCTTCAGACAGGTGTTTCTCCGCTACAAGCTTCACCACATACTGTTCTGGATTTTCTATTTTGTATTCTGGCTGTCGATATACTTCAAGTCTTATCCGTTTTCGCTGTTGCTGGTCAACACCACGTTGTATGCGGTCTTTACAGCGGCCTCGTTTTACCTTATTATATATGTACTCTTACCGCGTTACCTGAACAAGCGGCAATACCTGGCCTTCTTCGGTTTGTCGATTATAGCCCTGGTGGTTTTTTCGGCTGTGCTGGGAGCCGGGCTGTATTGGAACATGCACGACTATGTAACGCAACACAAGATCCAGTACACTCAAACTTCCCTCTATGCTTTTATGAGTATATTCTCCATGGTATGTATGCTGGGCGGGGCAAAGTTGTTCAACGACCGGTTGCGTTCCGAACGCCAGCGACTCGAGGCAGAACTTCGGTATCTGAAGGCACAGGTTAATCCTCATTTCCTGTTCAACGCCATCAACAGTGTATACTTCCTCATCAAGAAAGATCCGGATAAGGCTTCCGAAACGCTGATCAAACTCAGCGACCTGTTGCGCTTTCAGTTATATGATTGCTCGGATGAGAAGATACCCGTTGAGAAAGAACTCGACTATATTCAAAACTATATTGAGCTTGAAAAAATCCGGAAGGGAGCGCGTGTAAAAGTAGAATATAGCTGTGAGGGCAACATGAGCGGTTTTTTGATCGCACCGTTTATGCTGATACCCTTTCTGGAAAATGCTTTCAAGTATGTGTCGAACTACGCAGACTTTGCCAATGTGATCCGGGTAAAACTGGTGCGTACGGAGACAGAATTTACTGCAACCTTTATGAACACACATGAAAATGTTCAGCGAAGCGGAGTAGGAGGGATCGGTCTGGCCAACGTAAAGCGCAGACTGGAGCTGGTATATCCCAACCAACACCACCTGCACCTTGATGAACAACGGGATACCTATACGGCAACCTTATCCTTAAAAGTAGCATGAACCGAAAGATACAAACCCTGGTAGTGGAAGATGAACCGCTGGCGCGTGAAGGCTTGATCAACTATATAAAGGATATCGATTTCCTGGAAGTGAAAGCCGCGTGTGAAAATGCGCTCGAAGCCAACCAGGTTTTAACGAGTACGCCCATCGAACTTATGTTCCTGGATATACAGATGCCGAAGATCACCGGTATAGATTTTCTGAAGTCTATCAAAGAGCCACCCATGGTAATCATGACTACGGCCTACCCGAACTTTGCCTTGCAGGGGTACGAACTTGATGTGCTCGATTACCTGGTGAAGCCTTTTCCATTCGATCGCTTTCTGAAAGCCGTGAACAAAGCCCGCGATTTCTTCGAACTGAAAACGAAGAGTCATGAAGCTACAGTCACAACACGTGACGACTACTTCTTTGTGAAATGCGATTATCGTTATGAGAAGATTCACTTTGAGGATGTACTCTATGTAGAAGGTATGGAAAACTATGTGGTGATCCATACAGCCATCAAACAATTTATGACGTTATTAAGAATGAAGAATGTGGAGGAGACGTTGCCGCCATCTTCGTTCATTCGCATTCATAAATCCTATATCGCTTCTGTGAAAGCCATCTCCGCCATTGATGGTAACGAGGTTGTAGTAGGTAACAAGAAGCTGCCGTTGAGTCGCGAGAAGAAAGCAGAGATCCTCGAAAGGCTTCATAAAAATTGATGAGCCGTTGTCGGGCACGGAATTTTTAACGCTGCCGTTTAAAAAAAGATGATGTTTTTGTTTTGATAATAATATTCATTATCAGTACTTTAGTATCGTTCATTTCATTTTTTAAACTAAGTACACTATGCGTGCCATCTGGAAAGGACACATCCAATTTTCACTCGTAACAATCCCGGTAAGAATTTATAATGCTATAGATTCTGGTCAAAGTATCAGTTTCAATCTCTTATCCAAAGAGGGCCATAATCCGGTGAGTTATGAAAAGAAAGATAAAGTAACAGGTCAGACATTAAAGACAGAAGATATCGTAAAAGGATATCAGTATGAACCTGGCCAATATGTGATCATCGACCAGGAAGACTTGAACAAAGTAAAGCTCAAAAGCGAAAAAGTAATTGAGATTGAAGGCTTTGTCGATACATCGGAAGTTAGTCCCACGCTATACGAAGCCCCATACTATATAGGACCGGATGGTGATGTAGCCGCAAAGACCTATGGTTTGCTCAGTCATACCTTAAAAGAAACCGGAAGAATTGCTGTTGGTAAAGTAGTATTGCGTGATCGTGAGACACCCGTGTTACTTGCTCCGATGGAAGGCGGTATGGTAATGTATCGCTTGCGTTATCCGAATGAAGTGCGCAGCATGCGCGAGGTACCGCAACTACTCGAAGTTAAACCGGACAAAGAACAACTGAAGCTCGCGAAGACACTTGTGGATTCCATGACCACCAAGTTTGCCAACATTGAAATGAAGGATCACTATACCGAAGCCTTGAAGAATATCATTGATGCCAAGGTGGAAGGTAAAGAGGTCGTTACACGCATCGAAGAAACTCCGAAGGTGGTTGATATCATGACGGCTCTGAAGGCAAGTATAGATGCCGCCAAGAAACCAATGGAGAAAGCGAAAGGCGAGACGGCAAAAAAAGCGAAAGCGGAAAAAGAAAAACCAGCGAAGGCTGCGAAACGAAAAGCAAGCTGATATTGTTACTCTGCCACAATACGTTACACGTTATCAGTTAAACGAAAGTCAAACAATATTCGCGGACAATTCCGGTTAACTATAACGGATGCCTGATAACAGTCAGGTAAACAATTAGCGGATAACGTTTAACTTTACACCGTGGCAAAAATAATCCAGTTCAAAGTAGATCACGTACCGGAGAAATTCGGACCTCAGCCCGCGCGCGCTAACAAGCAGCGCAAGCCGCAGGGTAAGGGGAAAGAACTGGAGAAACTTGGCCAACTCAATCTCTTCGGCGGAGGCAAAGTTGTTCGACTGAACCAGATCTCCGTATTCGAAGAAGCATTGATGCTCGATGATCAGGGCGATCGCACTACGGCCAGAACCCGCTACTTAAAAGCAATCGAAGAACACGACTCGATCGCTGATGCTTATTGCAACCTCGGCATTCTTGAATTCAAGGAAGGTAACAATACCAAGGCCATCGACTTCTTTACATTATGTCTTAAAGAAGAGCCGCGTCATTTTGAAGCGCACTATAATTTAGCAAACCTGTATGCAGAGGTGGGTAACTTTGCATTGGCCAAAGTACACTATAGTGTATCCATCGAGATCGAACCGAACTTTCCCAATAGTCATTTCAACTTAGGACTAACGTTAGCCATGAATAAAGAATTTGCTGAAGCGATTAACGCGCTGAAGCACTATCGACAACTCACGCCCAAGACTGAACACAGTCAGGTTGATGAGCTTATCCGGAAGTTGATCAGCACTTAAGTTTTTTGTTTTCCGCAGAGATACGCTGATATACGCAGAGGTAAACATCATACGCTGTTACGAGGGTATATAATATCTGCGTTTATCCGTGGTTTCTGCGGGAGAGTTTTTTTTACATCGTCCAGATAGTGATGAAGAAGAGGAAGAAGCGATACGCCTCCAGTGCCAGGAACAATCCCAGTATACCTGCAAAAGCTTTCAGTATTAAACGCTTGCCTTTCTGCCCATAAAACGTTCGGGCCGCATAGAATATAAAGTAAAGATTGGTGGATACGAAGATGATGGTGAGCGTGAGGTCATTCAAATATACTCCGTAAGTCGCATGGCTAACCCGGAAGATCTTGTTGATGAGTGCGAACAGTAATGTTAGTCCGATCGCATTCACCGCCAGGTTAAAACTTGTAAGCTCCACCGAGAAAGCCACATGGTCGGTAAAGTACCGGTTCTTCTTCCGGAAGATTAGACTGAGCGGTAAAGAAGCCAGCACAACAAAGACTACAATCAGCAACTTGGCAAGGCTTGTAGTTTTATCGTTATACATCAGCTCAAAGCCAGCCATGGTCATACCATCTTTTTTCAGAATACCGGCAACAATACTTCGTGCCAGTTTACTATGCGGCAGCACATGCAGTTGTGTATACAGCGATGAGTTGAACATCTGCAGCACCGGGAAAAGAAAATATACCAGGTTCAGAATGAAGAACATCTGCAGCGGTCGCATGTACATCACCCTTCTTCCATCGACATACTCACGGGATAGAAAGCCCGGCCTGGATATAGTTGACCATAATGATTTGATAAACCGGTTATCCACGAAAGTGGTGGCAACCATCACGGCTCCTAAAAACGATTTGAACTTGCGGTCTTTGGGTTCAATTACTTTTTCGCCACACAAGTTACAATACAATCCAACGAAAGTGTGGTCACAACTTTTACACGTGTGTTCTTGCAAGGCGAGGTTATCCATTTCTCTACAGGCTCTGGTTAGTATATACTTGTCAACGAATAACGGATCTCTGTTAAGATGTCGTCACGTGTCGCCAAGTACTTTTAATACGCGATGTGCCCGTACGGTAAACCCCGGCGATGCATAGGGGAGTTGATCTTCGAGTATAATCTTCAATTCTTTTTTAAGATCCGGTTCATTTTCAATAATGTTACTCAACACTGTCATGGCAAATGCCTTGATGGCAACAGCCTCCTTTTTACTTTCCAGGTATTGAAAGCAAAGATCAGCAACACTGCCGTGAAGAGACTTTGGTATGATACAGAATTGGAGCATGCGCATTGTATTTCGTTTTACCGCATCGTGGATGCCGGGCTCCTGCAGATGTTTAAGGATTCGTTTCAGATGAGGCTTCACCAGGGCCGGGTTGCGTTCAACACACAAGTTAAGCGGCCATGATGCGCGCTGCGTAATGCGGTAAGGTCCCTTCAAAAACGTATCAACCAGCACTTTAAAGCGGGCGGGATTATCACTCACATAATCAGCAATTTTGGTAGCCTGACTTTTAGTGTGTGCTTGAAGTAATTCGCGTGTTAAATCCATTGAAAGGTTATTAGATCAATTGGCCGTCACTACAGACAGATAAACTTTTCAAAATAAGTGGTTTTGATTTTGCCATTTACATTTGGTTAAGATTAAACCTTGACCTAATGGGAGTACTTCTAGCACTACTGTCTACTGCTTTAGTCCAGATCGGTCTTTGTATCTTTTGTTTTATCCAAAAAGCTCGTTTAAAGGTTAATACTTAATCACAAATATTTTTTTCGGGCACGTGGAGCTTTTGAACATCAAAGAGCTTCACGTTTTTTATTTTGTCGTAATCCTAAAATGATCTATATTCAATCCTCAAGCACGCGCACATGGCAACATTGAGCATGTCAAAGAAAAAATTATTCACCGCAGATTACGAGATTCATGCGTCTATCAAGATGCTATATCCCTATATACAAACTGCGAGTGGTCTTGCTGAATGGTTTGCCGATGATGTACGGATCAACAATGAAGACAAGTGCTTTACTTTCTTTTGGGATAGTGAAGAACACAAGGCAAAGCAAACGGCTCATCGTACGAATCATTTTGCCCGCTTCGAATTTTTACCAGAGAATGATAACGACAGTCGCGACCCATCGTATTTCGAACTTCGTCTGGAGTTCAATGAACTCACACAGTCAGTTTATTTAAAGGTTTTTGATTACTCCGACTTTGACGATCACAAGGAACTACAGGATCTGTGGGACGGGCTGATCGAAACGCTTCGTAAAACAGTAGGCGGCTGATATATTTTCACGCTCAATAGCTCACTAAAAATTTTTATTCGTTCGCATTGGCTTTATTTTTGAGCTTATGCTCTATATGAAAAAAATAGACAAGCTAGTCTTGGGGGCTATCATCGGCCCGTTCCTCATCACCTTCCTGGTCGTTGTCTTTATCCTGTTGAACGTAAACATGCTGAAGTACTTCGATGACATCATCGGGAAGGGATTGGATTACTGGACACTCGGACAACTATTTTTTCATTTTGCTGTATTTACCGTACCCACTGCTATGCCGTTGGCGGTGTTACTATCTTCACTCATTGCCTTCGGAAATTTAGGAGAGCATTTTGAGTTGACAGCCATCAAAGCATCAGGCGTTTCACTTGTACGTGTGTTGCGTCCGATCTTTTTCTTTGTATTGGTACTAACCGCGTTTGCATTTTACGCTAACAACGACCTCGTACCAAAGTCTGCACTCGAAGCGTATAGTTTGCTATATGACATCAAGCAGAAGAAGCCTGCGCTCGATCTTCGTGAAGGTGCCTTTTACAACGGCATCAACGACATCAGTATAAAAGTAAACAAGAAGTTTCCGGATGGTGTCACATTAAAAGATGTGATTGTTTACGACCATCGGAAGAATGATGGCAACAAAGAAGTGACTATCGCAGACTCCGGGAGAATGCAAACCATTCTCAACGAGCGCTACCTGAAGTTTGAACTGTTCAACGGATTCAACTATACGGAAGGCGCCAGCAACGAGCGCGAGGTAGTAGGGCAGAAGCGTAACCGGAATTCGGAAACACTGAGTCGAAGTAAATTTGCCAAGACACAGGTTGTATTTGATTTGTCTTCGTTCCAGATGGATCGCACCGATAAGAAATGGTTTCAAAGCAATCGCATCATGCGAAACCTTGGTCAGTTAGATGGTGATATAGATTCCATTCGAAGAGAGATACTCAATCAACGTCTTAATCATTATCTATACCGGCCAAGCTATTTCAATTACTACTTCCGTAAAGACACAACCATTATGCCTCCGGAAGTATATAAACACAAACTATATAGAGACTCTATTAACAGTCTCCCGTATCGTGATAAGATGCAACCGCAGGGAGAGCAACAACCTCCGCCACCAACAAAAGTTGTAGAGCAACCTGCAGCTAAAACAGATAAGCCGGCAACCACAACGGAGCAACCTTCAACAACCGCTACAGCGAAGATTGAGAAAAAAATAACCGAGAAGCCCGCAGCGGTTAAGAAAGATACCGCGCCTCCTGCTGCCTTTAAGAAACTGGATCGTCCGCGGGCGCTGGAGCATGTGAGGAGACGACCCATCGAAAAGCCCGCTGTTAAAAAACAACCGAAGAAGACTGAGTCCACTACCAAACCGGCACTGCCTCCAAAGAAATCGCTGATGACCGACTCAGCGTTTCGTGCCAAGATTGACAGCGTATTTAAAATAGAGCCTGCTGCCGAAGTGTGGCAAGGTGCAGCCAACACTGCGCGCCAGGTAAAGAGCCAGGTGCAGAACGCCAATGGCAGTATTGACAATTACTCGACCGAGCTGCGCATCTTCGAAATCCAATGGCATAAAATTTTTGCAAGTTCTTTTGCCTGCATCGCTATGTTTTTGATTGGTGCGCCATTGGGTGCTATCATTAAGCGTGGAGGTTTGGGTGTGCCCTTCCTGGTGTCGATACTCTTCTTTATAGTATATTATGTATTAACGATGCAAGGGGAGAAGCTGGCGAAGCAGGGAAACCTGGGTATAATCGCAGGAGTATGGATGGCGGATGCGATATTATTTGTTACAGGTTTATTTTTCCTGCGGCAGGCTCGCATTGACGCCAGACTATTTGAAGCTGATTTCTACAGTGTTATCGTGGATAAAATAAAGCGTTGGTTTACGCAGAAAAAACAACGAGGCCAGTCGCAACCGGTTTAAGTTGTTGAAATTTTGTGTAGTTCTTGGAAAATTCGGCCATTTTGGCTTACCTTTGCCCGCTGAAATAAGAAGATAAAAATAATTTTTTGAGATGTATTTAACTACTGAAATTAAGCAAGGTCTGTTTTCGAAGCACGGCTTCGGTAAGAAGAATGAGGATACAGGTTCTCCTGAGTCTCAAATTGCCCTGTTCACGCATCGGATCAACCACTTGACCCAGCACTTGAAAGAGAATAAAAAGGATTTCTCAACTCAGCAAGGCTTGATGAAATTGGTAGGTAAGCGCAAGAAGCTGTTAAACTACCTCCAGAATACGAACATCGAACGCTACAGGGCGGTTCTAGCGGATCTCGACCTGAGAAAATAAGAAATCTACATTCCCCGAAGGGAACCCGACCAAAGGTTCCCTTTTTGCATTTTTAAAAAATGAGGTAAACCTGTGTGGGTATGCCTCTAACAATCTATTTTTATGAAACCGACTGTTATAACGAAAACATGTAAGCTGCCCGATGGCCGCGAGATAACCATTGAAACCGGAAAACTGGCACGCCAGGCAGATGGTGCCGTTGTATTGAAGATGGGTAACACCATGTTGCTGGCTACTGTAGTATCGGCTCAGGATGCCAAAGAAGGTACCGACTTCCTTCCCTTATCTGTTGATTACCAGGAGAAATTTGCTTCAACCGGAAAAGTACCCGGTGGATTTTTGAAACGTGAAAGTAAATTATCTGACTACGAAGTATTGATCAGCCGCCTGGTCGACCGTGCTATTCGTCCGCTGTTCCCGGCAGACTACCACGCAGATACACAGGTGATGATCTACCTGATCTCCGGTGACGAAAATGCTTTACCAGATGCACTTGCTGCCTTTGCTGCATCAGCTGCTTTGACTATATCTGATATTCCTTTTCAAGGACCTATATCTGAAGTTCGCGTTGCTCGCGTTGACGGAAAATTCCTCATCAACCCTTCACTGGCCGACAGGGAACGTGCTGATATCGATTTGATCGTTGCTGCTTCTATCGAAAACATTTTGATGGTAGAAGGCGAGATGAAAGAAGTGAGCGAAGAAGATATGCTTGCTGCACTGAAGACTGCACACGAAGCGATCATCGATCAGTGTAAAGCCCAGATTGAATTTGCTGAAGCCGTAGGCCGCAAAGAGAAGCGTGTATATAGTCATGAAGTGAATGACGAAGCATTGCGTGCTGAACTATTCGCGAAGTTCTACGATCAGGTATACGCAGCTGCTGCTCGTTTGCTTACCAACAAGAAAGAAAGATCAGAAGCACTCACCAAGCCACTCGATGAATACCTCGAGTCGTTACCAGAAGATACAACCATCGATCCGGTAATGGTGAAGCGCTACTACAAAGATATTATGAAGAAGGCCGCGCGCGATCTGGCACTTAACCAGGGATTACGTCTGGATGGACGTAAAACACGCGAGATCAGATCGATATGGTCTGAAGTAGATTACCTTCCTTCAACACACGGGTCGTCTATCTTTACCCGCGGTGAAACACAGTCACTCACAACGGTAACGCTAGGCACAAAGCTCGATGAGCAGCTTATTGATGGTGCCATGATCTCCGGCTCAAGCAAATTTATACTGCACTATAACTTCCCTGGTTTCTCAACCGGTGAGGTGAAACCAAACAGAGGTCCGGGCAGACGTGAAGTTGGTCACGGTAACCTTGCGTTCCGTGCATTGAAGCAAGTGCTTCCGCCAGACGAAAAGAATCCATATACCATTCGTGTTGTATCGGATATTCTTGAATCAAACGGATCATCTTCCATGGCAACCGTATGTGCCGGTTCATTGGCGCTGATGGATGCAGGTGTTCCTGTTAAAGGTCTTGTGTCTGGTATAGCAATGGGTATGATCTCTGATAGCCAGACCGGTAAATATGCGATCTTGTCTGACATCCTCGGTGATGAAGATCATCTTGGAGACATGGACTTTAAAGTAACAGGTACGGAGCAAGGTATAACCGCTTGCCAGATGGACCTGAAAGTAGATGGCTTAACATATGAAGTATTACGCGAGGCATTGCTGCAAGCGAAAGAAGGAAGACTTCACATTCTCAATGAGATGAAGAAGACCATCGCTGCTCCGCGTGCCGAGCTGAAGCCACATACACCACGTGCTGAAACCGTCATCATCGAGAAAGAAATGATCGGTGCGGTAATCGGTCCCGGTGGTAAAGTTGTGCAGGATATTCAAAACACAACAGGTGCGACAGTCGTTATCGAAGAAGTTAACAATAAAGGTGTAGTAAACGTCTTTGCAAGTAGCAAAGAGGTTATGGATGCCGCGTTAAGACGCATTAAAGGCATCGTGGCAGTTCCTGAAGTAGGAGAGGTTTATGATGGTAAGGTAAAATCCATCATGCCATTCGGAGCGTTTGTAGAGTTTATGCCAGGGAAAGATGGCTTGCTCCACATCTCTGAGATCAAGTGGGAACGCCTGGAAACAATGGAAGGTGTGCTGGAAGTTGGCGAGGAAGTGAAAGTAAAACTGATCGAGGTAGACAAAAAGACTGGCAAGTTCCGTCTATCCAGAAAAGTATTACTGCCAAGACCTCCAAAGAAGGAAACAACTGCAGCAGAATAATCGTACACCGGTAATTGACAGGAACTAACTTTTAACAGTATATTGTTAACTAAACGAAACGTAAACAGAGCAAGACAGGAACATGAGACAGCTTAAGATCAGTAAACAAATTACCAACCGCGAGAGCCAGTCACTGGATAAATACCTTCAGGAGATTGGTAAGGTTGACCTCCTTACGCCAGATGAAGAAGTGGAGTTGGCGAAGCGTATCAAAGAAGGTGATCAGATAGCCTTAGAAAAACTTACCAAAGCTAACCTGCGTTTCGTTGTGTCGGTAGCAAAACAGTATCAGAATCAGGGACTTTCATTGGGCGATTTGATCAATGAGGGTAATCTCGGTTTGATCAAAGCTGCTCAGCGTTTCGATGAGACCCGTGGTTTCAAATTCATATCGTATGCCGTATGGTGGATTCGTCAGTCTATCCTGCAGGCATTGGCTGAACAATCCCGTATCGTTCGCTTGCCGTTGAACCGCGTTGGATCATTAAATAAAATCTCCAAGACATTCTCTGAACTTGAACAGAAATATGAACGCGAGCCTTCTCCAGAAGAACTTGCAGAAGTATTGGATGTAACAACAGCCGAAGTTGTTGACACCATGAAGATCTCCGGTCGTCACGTTTCCATGGACGCTCCGTTTGTTCAGGGTGAAGAGAACAGCTTGCTGGATGTATTGGAGAACGACAGCGAAGAAACACCAGACTCAGGTCTGATGAACGACTCGCTGAGAAGAGAAGTACAACGTGCACTTTCTACATTGACACAACGTGAAGCGGATGTTATCACGCTTTACTTCGGTTTGAACGGCGAACACTCCATGACACTCGAAGAGATCGGGGAGAAGTTCAACCTGACGCGCGAACGCGTTCGTCAGATCAAAGAAAAGGCTATCAGACGTCTCCGTCACACTTCAAGAAGTAAAGCTTTAAAACCTTACCTCGGTTAAAAACCAATATTTTTGAAATATTTTAAGGGTCTCGAATTCCGAGACCTTTTATTTTGTTACCCTATCAAAATAGTATTTATGGCAAAAGAAGAAGTGAAAGTCCTCATCATCGGCTCCGGCCCGGCCGGATATACCGCTGCAATTTATGCAGCACGTGCAGGTCTGAACCCCGTGTTATATACCGGCGGCCAACCTGGAGGTCAGCTTACCACTACGAACGATGTTGAGAATTTTCCCGGTTATCCGGAGGGTATAAATGGTCCGCAAATGATGTTGGACCTTCAAAAGCAAGCCGAGCGGTTCGGCACCAAGATCAATTATGGTCTGGTAACAGCCGTGGATTTTTCAGGTTATCCGCACAAAGTAACAATCGATGAGAAAGACGAAGTGATTGCTGAGTCGGTAATCATTGCAACAGGAGCAACAGCAAAGTACCTCGGACTTCCTTCTGAAGAGAAGTTTTATAACCGGGGTGTTTCAGCATGCGCCGTATGCGACGGATATTTCTATCGCGGTAAAGAAGTAGCCGTTGTTGGCGCAGGTGACTCTGCTGCTGAAGAAGCTACTTACTTGTCGAAGCTTTGTACAAAGGTGCACCTGATTGTGAGACGTGACGAGATGCGTGCTTCCAAGATTATGCAGAACCGCGTGTTGAATACACCAAACATTGAAGTACACTGGAACACAGAA